>JAIEFH010000023.1 GCA_029067025.1 Oscillospiraceae bacterium
CCGGCGGCCCAGCCCACCCCCGCCCCCGGGGAATGGGACAGTGCGAAGAGCCTGCGGGTGCTGCAAAAGGATGGCACGGTGGCGGAGATGACTATGGCGGATTACCTGTGGGCGGTGGTGGCGGCGGAGATGCCCGCCTCCTTTGAGCCGGAGGCCCTCCGGGCCCAGGCGGTGTGCGCCCGCACCTACGGCCTGTGGAAAATGCAGGCCGGCAGCCATGAGGAGGACGGAGCGGACATCTGCGCCGACTCCTCCTGCTGTCAGGCGTATATCTCCCCTGAGGATGCCGCCCAGCGCTGGGGGGCAAACGCGGCGGGGACCTATACCGTCAAGATCGCCGGGGCGGTGGCGGACACCGATGGGCAGGTACTCACCTATGGCGGCGCGCCCATCCAGGCGGTGTTCTTCTCCTCCGCCTCCGGCGCCACGGAGGACGCGGCGGCGGTGTGGGGAAAGGCGCTGCCCTACCTGGTGTCGGTGGACAGCCCCGAGGGGGACGAGGTGCCCAACTATCGCTCCACCGTCACCCTGACCGCCGATCAGGTGCAGAAGGTAGTGAGCGAGGCCGGGCTGGGCGCGGATCTGTCCGGCCCCGCATCGGAATGGTTCACCGGCCTCACCCGCACTGCCTCCGGCCGGGTGGCCAGCATAGACGTGGGCGGCGTGTCCCTGTCCGGCAGCGCGGCCCGAAATCTGTTCGCCCTGCGCTCCGCCTGCTTTGATGTAAGCGAGCGGGACGGGGTGTTCACCTTCTCCGTCACCGGCTATGGCCACGGAGTGGGCATGAGCCAGTACGGGGCCAACGCCATGGCGAAAGCAGGCAGCGGCTGGCAGGACATTCTGGCCCACTACTATACCGGCGCCCAGCTCCAGACAGGGATCTGAACGCCCGCGAGGCTCAAAAAACGCGCCGTTGCCGACCGAGGGCGGCATAAAATAGGAGCAGTATGACATGGCAGCGGCCCCCGTCAAACGACAGGGGCCGCTCTCCTTATAGGAATTCATACTCTGGGATCGTTTGCAACGGCGTTTTCAAGTTCCCGGACGAGGGGGCCCATATCCTGGGCTCCCTCGTCATTACTCCCGCTCAGACAGCAGGAGCATCAAATTTGTCCGGCCTGCCGTGAGCACCGACAGGGCGCAGCCCGCCAGATAGCAGGCCAGGAAACCGGCCCCCGACAGCCAAACCGCCCCGCCGGGGTACAGCAAGGTCATGGCCAGCACCCCCACCAGGCAGCCGGTCAGGCACAGCGCCGCCTGCTCCAGGAAGAAGGAGGCAAAGGCGCGGCCGGGCGACGCCCCAAGCCCGCGCATGACCGCAATCTCCATCCGGCGGCTGCTTACCGTGAGCCAGGAGATGATGAAGCCCAGCAGACCCACCACCAGGAAAAGCACAGGGAAGAGGATGCGGCTGAAGCTGATATAGCGGCCCAGGCCGCCCACCGTGTCCACGAAGCTCTCGTCCCGCAGCAGGATGGCGATCCGGTTGCGGTTGGTCATCCCCACCTGACTGTACGCCTGCTCCGCCAGCCAGCCCCGCAGGTTCTCCAGCTCATAGGCGGAGCGCAGGGTGAACCGGCAGGTCTCAAAGTTGGTTTTGAAATACAGCCAGCGTTCCATGCTGTCCACGTCCCTGATCTGCCCTGCTTCCCGGGCAGCCAGCTCCGCGTCTCCGTCCCCGTAGAGCCATTCCGGGCCGCACCACAGGGACAGCGGCACATAAAAGTTATCCTTTGCTCCGGTAGAGGTAAAGCTGCCCACAATCCGGAGGCTGATGGGCCACTCCATCATTGCCTCGCCGCTTTGGATATACCGATTGCCACTTCCTATATACAAGGACATATACGCCTTGACGTCCAGGGTGTCCCCCAGCTCCAGTCCGCTGTTTTCCAAGAAGCGGCTGCCGACCAGAACGGGATAGACGTAGTCGGGGGCCTGGGTCTCCTCCTGATAGATACAGGCGTAGATGCCGTCCAGCACGGACGGGTGGCTGGCATCCGCCAAAAAGCTCTCATCCCAGCCGTCCAGCCACTGAATCTCGGGCCGGTCGGTGTAGTAGAACTCCGCCGCCGCTGAGAGGCTGTTCACCGCTGATAGGGTGGGCATCTGGGCAATCAGGTTAGACTGTGACTCCCCCCCAATCGACGAGCTAAGATAGTCGGCGTCGTAATAACTGGGCGCGACTTTTCCGCCTGTCCGGGTATAATGCCAGCTCAGGGAGACAGAGATGTCCTTTAAATATTCCGATTTCCACATGGTTTGGATGTCCCGCATGGGGACGACCAGCCCGGTCTGCTTGCGTCCATTGAGGCTGATGACCTGCCCCTGCAGCCGGCTGCTGTCATACAGCTCGTCCATCTGCCGGCTCCAGCTCTGGGTGCTGGCAGCCAGGAGGGACACGAAAAGGGTGAGCACCAGCGCCGCGGACACCACCACCACGGATCGCCGTCCGCCCCGGCGGGCGGACAGGACGGCAAAGCGCAGGGCGCCCCGGCCAGAAACAGAGGTGCGGCCCTTGGGCACGCGGACGGAGACCTTGCCCCGCTTGGGGGCGTTTTCTTTCCGGGCATGGCGCAGAAAGGCCAGACAGAGGGCCAGTGCAGCTAGAAATACCGCCGCGCCCGCGACCGGGGCGGGCCAGCCGGGAACCGTGTCAACGGTCATCGACTCCTTGATGAGGCCGTTGGCCGCTTCACTGTAGCGGGTGTCTGTGGCATAGAGCCGCTCCGCCATGGCCATTGCGGCCGCCGTCACCCGTCCCAGGGTCAGCGCGCCGACGACTGCACCCAGCAGCGCCGCCGCGCCGGAGATAGCCGCCGCGCCGGAGAGCAGCCATAGCCGAATCTTTCCCGCGGGAGTTCCCAGGGAGACCAGGACGCCTACGGTCTCCCGCTGCCGCCCCACAAAGAGGAACGCGAACAGCACCAGTACCGCCAGCGTCCCGAAGGCGGCCGCCAGAGTGATGGCCTGGGCGGCGGTCTCCATGGCCTGGATGGGCCGGGCCGCGGCGGCGTAGCCCTGGTCATACAGGGTGAGCTGTACCAATAAGGGGAGCTGGGCGGACAGCTCTTCCGCCGCCTGCGCCGCCTTCCGGTTGCCCAGCACTGCCATGCCCAGCAAATACCCGAAGGGCGGGGAGGAGAAGTCCCCCTCGGCGGCGGAGACCCACAGCCGGGCGGCGTAGTCGGTCTGGGGATTGGTCACCCCCACGATGGTCAGGGAGCGCCGATCCCCGGTGGCGGAGACATCCGAGCGGTTCCATGTGTTGGATTCCAGGATCTGGAGCTCCAGCGTGTCCCCCACGCCCATGCCCAGGTTTTCCGCCATGGAGCCGCTGATAACGCATACGCCGGCCTCCCCGGCCTGGGGGAAGCGGCCGTCGGCCAGATAGAGGGTTCCCTGCTGGAACAGCTCCAGAGCGGGGATGTTATCGCTGGCGGTGAGAAAGGCGGTGTTGTTGGATAGGCGGTAGAGCTCGGCGTAGTCCACAAAAACGCTTTCGGTCAGGGCGGGGTCGTCCTCTCCGGACAGCTCCAGCCAGGGGTCGCCGCCGCCGTCGGGGAAGGGCTGCACCTGGAAGGTGCGGGCGCCGCCCCCGGAGACAAAGGCCCCGTGGAGCAGGTACAGCTTCCCTTTCTCCGGGAGAAAGTCGGTGGTTCCCATGTCGAAATAGCATGACATGCTGCCCGTCCCATAGGAGCTGTACAGGGCGCTGCTGACCCGGCCAAAGCTGCCGTCCAGCACAGTCTCATGGTTGCTGTAGTATACGTTGGTTTCCCCGTCATAATCCTCATAATATTCGTAGACAGGCCACTCGGGGGCGCCCATCAGCCGCCTCTCTATGAACTCCCGGAAGTACGGATAATAGTTATCCGCGAAGTCCCGGCTGTACTGGTCGTACCCCTCCGGGAGCTCGCCTACAATGCTGTCGATCCACCATTGGTTTCCCCACTGGTCGGGTATAGCGTGACGCAGGACATAGGCGCCCTCCGGCGGCTCCTCGCTGAGCGAGTCCTCCACCCAATACCTCTGGTAGAGCCCGGTATCATGGTGCAGATAGTAATAGGGCAGCGTGAGGGGCTCCAGCCCCGGGAAGTAGAAGGTATAGTACGTATATTGATCTTGATAGGAGTAGCCTTGCGGCGATAATTTGACCTCTCCATCCAGCTCGAAGTGCTTGACTGCCCGGGCCGGCGGAAGATCCGCCTCGTCCACCCGCCCGCGTCCGATGCCATACTCCGGCGTGATGGCGGCCACCACCACCGCGCTGTCCCGGTAGGGGGAGTTCCCGCTGGGACGCCTGTAGCCGTCGATGGACACAAAGGTACTTTGGGTGCGCTCCCACAGCTCAACCCCGTCCACAGCGGACAGGGCTTCATCGTCCAAAGCGTCCAGGGCGGCGCGGGCCCCGCTGTCCGCCGTGTCCTCGTCCGGGTAGTTTTCCCCCATGTACTCCACCAGGGCCACGGAGGTATACTGCTCCTCCATCTGGGCCAGCAGACCACCGCAGTAGGCCCACATACCCAGTCCCAGGGCCAGCGCCACCGTCAGAACCAAAATCAGAAGGGTGAACAGGGCGGTGCGCCCCTTGGCGCGCAGGGTGGACAAAAGACCGTTTCGTACCGGCATCGTCAGCGCCCCCTTACACCACAGCCCCGTCCCGGAGCTCCAGGAGGTCGTCAGCCCGGCGGCCGATGACGGGGTCGTGGGTGACCACGATCACGCAGTAGCCCTCGTTCCGAGCCAGCCCCTCCAGGATGGTTAGGACGTTTTCACCGTTGGCGGTATCCAGGTTTCCGGTGGGCTCGTCCGCCAGCAGAAGCCGGGTCTCCATGCCCAAAGCCCGGGCGATGGCCACCCGCTGCTGCTCTCCGCCGGAGAGCATGGTGGGGAAGCGGTCCAGGGCGGAGGCGGGCAGGCCCACCCGCTCTACCAGCGCGGCGGCTTTTTCTCTGGCCTGCTTGGGGCTCGTGCCCCGCAGCTCCATGGGGTACATGACGTTTTCCGCCACTGTGAGCAGGGGGAAGAGACGGAAATTCTGATAGATTATCGCCGCTTTCTCTCTGCGGTAGGATTCCAGATTCATCTCTGACGTGGGTGTGCCCTCAAAGAGAACCTGGCCGGTGGTGGGCAGATCCAGCCCCGCCATCAGGCTGAGCAGGGTGGTCTTGCCGCTGCCCGAGCGGCCCATGATGGCGTGAACCGCCCCGGGCTCAAAGCCGCGGCTCACGCCCCGCAGCGCCTCTACCTGTTGATACTGGGTGCGGTAGGTATAGCCCACCTCTCGAAGTTCCAGAAGATCCATTTCGACCACTCCTGTCTTGTGTTGAAGCGCCTGTTTTTTGCGGCAACACATTCTCATTTTTTTAGAGCTTGGTACGGCAGCTCTTCGAAAAAATTTAGATTTCACTTGCTTTGGCGCAGATGTCTGCGCCTGTTTTCCATACTCTTTTTCCCCCTGGCCGCTATTGTCCTCCTTAACCTCCTGCCAAACACGTCGCCCAACCCGGAACCGGGCAAATCCGAGAGGCTATATGAACGAAATTTTCGACGAGGCCTGGAATCCTCTATTATCAACTGACACCATAATTATAGTTCTATAAAAATAACTCGTCAAGGCAAAATAAATTAGAATCAAAACTATTGCGCATGAAAAAATCATATTTAAGCTAAAACGTGCTGTGAATAGAGACAAGGGTATGGAGGAAAATTGAAAAAAGCTTTGTCGGAAATGTTGGTGCTCGCCCTACTCCACGAAAGGGACTATCGCTGAACGCATCACCCAAAAGAAGAAGGAACACGATGAACTGTCCTATCAACTGTTGGTAGAAACCACACAGCACCCCGTTCCCAGTGTGAGGGACATCCGCTTTTTCCTGAGTCAGTTCCGCAAGGGTGACATCAATGACCCCAAATACCGGCAGGGCCTGGTCGGTATGCTCGTCAACAAGATTTACCTGTATGACGACAAAATGGCCATCCTGTGCAATACACAGGATGGCCACTTCGATGTTGACCTTAAGGAACTGAGTTCACTTAAGGGTCACTTGGTGGAGGCGAGGGGAGTCGAACCCCTGTCCGAAAGCGCTTCCACAGGAACCTCTCCGAGCGCAGACGATCGTTTACATTCCCTTACTCAGGCGTGGGTCGTCACACTACTGGGCTTGGTAGAGTCATGATGCGTGGCACGGTCAACTCTTTCCGTACTCACGGGCACCACTCAGATGACGCCCCGGCCCGGCTCGTGGTCCTTCCGGGCGGGACGGCCGCGTTAAGCCGCGGCGAGAACTACGTTATCGTCGTTCTTTAATTTATAATTGCCCGTTTTTAGGATGTCAGGCGCATCCGCTCGCTATTCCTGCTTCTGTACCCCCGTCGAAACCAGTACGCCCCCGCGCGGCCGGCAGGCCGCGGGGCCGGTCGTTCGGCAAAGCCGAATGACGGCCCTCGCCGTCTGTCGGAGTGAAAACTTCCTTACACCTTCTCCGGCGCGGGATAGTCCACGCCTTGGGTGTCCACGGTCACCTTTTTCATCTTCTGATCCTTCTTGGGCCGGTCGTTCCAGTCCCGCTTGGCGCCCACGATGGCGTCCGCCGTCTCCATGCCCTCAATCACCTTGCCAAAGGCGGCATAAGCGCCGTCCAGGTGGGGCGCGTCATCCACCATGACAAAGAACTGGCTGCCCGCGGAGTTGGGATCCATGGTGCGGGCCATGGACAGCACGCCCCGGGTGTGGGCCAGGTCATTTTTGAAGCCGTTTTGGGCAAACTCGCCCTTGATGGAGTAGCCGGGGCCGCCGCTGCCTACGCCCTCCGGGTCGCCTCCCTGGATCATAAAGCCGGGGATCACCCGGTGGAAGATCAGCCCGTCATAGAACCCGGATTGCACCAGGGAGACAAAGTTGTTCACCGTGTTGGGCGCGGCGTCAGGGTACAGCTCCGCCTTCATCACGCCGCCGTCTTCCATCTCAATGGTGACGATGGGATTGCTCATTTCAATAACATCCCTTTCTTTTTCAATAGCGGCCCCGTGAGGCCCGGTCCATCTCGCGCTTGGCGTCCCGCTGGGCGGCGGCCTCCCGCTTGTCGTACAGCTTCTTGCCGCGGGCCAGCGCCAGCTCCACCTTCACCCTGGGGCCGGAGAAATACAGCGACAGCGGGATCAGCGAATAGCCGTCCTGCTGCACCTTGGCCTGGAGCTTTCTGATCTCCCGGCGGTGGAGCAGCAGCTTCCGGGTGCGCCGGGGATCCTTGTTGAAGATGTTGCCCTTTTCATAGGGGGAGATGTGCATCCCGTACAGGAACATCTCCCCGTCCTTCACCGAGCAGAAGGAGTCCCGCAGGTTGACAGCGCCCAGCCGGATGGATTTGACCTCGGTGCCCGCCAGCTCGATGCCCGCCTCATATTTGTCCTCGATGAAGTAATCGTGGAACGCCTTCCGGTTGGAGGCGATCTGCTTTGTCGACTGCTTGCCCATGTCCGGCGCCCCTCCTTTATATCATCGTAGTATGACAGCATACCACATCGCCCGCTCGAATGCAAGGGAAAATCGGTTGAAGCAAGATTACAATTATGTTACGCTCCATTAAAAATCCACTCTTGTTTTTGGGAAAGGAATAGCATATAATATCATAGTTTCTAGTCAGGGAAAGGGAGGACGCGTATGGACACACGACCCATCGGCGTGTTCGATTCCGGTCTGGGGGGGCTCACCGTGCTGCGGGAGCTGGCCCGGATCATGCCGGAAGAGGATCTAGTTTACTTCGGCGACACAGGCCGGCTGCCTTACGGCAACCGCTCCAAGGACATTTTGGTGAAATACGCCCAGCAGGACATGACTTTCCTGCGCACCTTCGACCCCAAGGCCATCGTCGTCGCTTGCGGTACCGTGTCTACCACCGCCCTGGACGTACTCCAAGAGCAAAACGACATCCCCGTTTTTGGCGTGGTGGAGAGCGCCGCCCAGGCCGCCGCCCATGTGACCCGGAATGGGCGGGTGGGCCTCGTCGCCACCAGAGCCTCTATCAGCTCTGGGGCCTATGAGCGCGCCCTGGAGGCTCTGTACCCCGGCGCGGCCATCACCGCCCAGGCCTGCCCTCTGTTGGTTCCCCTGGTGGAGAACGGCCGCTTCCAGCTCGGGGACGTGGTGGCGGAGACCATGGTCTCCGAGTACTTAGCCCCCGTGAAGGCCGCGGGGGTGGATACCCTGATTCTGGGCTGCACCCACTACCCCTTGATGAAACAGCTGATGGGCACGTATATGGGCTCCGACGTGACCCTGGTGGATGTGGGGGAGCAGTGCGCCCGATGGGTAAAAAAGCAGCTGGAGTGGAACGGCCTGCGCAACGAGCGCCCCGGCGCGGGCAAGCACCGCTACTACGTCAGCGACAGCACCGAGGACTTCTCCACCCAGGCCTCCATTTTTTTAGGGGAGGACGTATCCGGCGAGGTGGAGCAGATCGACATCACAGCCTATTAACACAGCGCGAGAACAGCCAATGGAGAGGATAACCATGACTGACAACGTGATTATATCCATCAAAGGAAAGCAGCTCTACGCCGAGAGCAGTCCCGATGAAATCGAGCTGGTCACCTCCGGCACCCTGAAGCGGGACGGCCTGGGCGGCTTCACCGTCTCCTACCAGGAGAGCGAACTCACCGGCCTGGAGGGCACCACCACCAAGCTGCACATACACGGCGGCAAGGTGACCCTTCTGCGGGAGGGCAACATCAACTCCCAGATGGTGTTCGAGGAGGGCAGGCGGCACCTGTCCATGTACGAGACCCCTTACGGGGAGCTGTCCATCGGGGTGAACACCCGCCGGATGCGCTCCACCCTGGGCGAAGCGGGGGGCGATCTGGAGATCGACTACGCCATCGAGATCGACAATCTGCTGGCGGGGCAGAACCTATTCCGCATGAACGTGAAGAAAAATCCGCCCCTGCGCCAGTAAGGGCGGGCAAGAAAAGGAGTTTTTACCATGGCGAATCTGATCCAGGCCGCCCGGGAACAGGTGGCCCAGCTCACACAAGCCGCTTACGAAAAGGCCGCCGCCCAGGGACTGCTCCCGGCGGGGCAGGAGATCCATGGAACCGTCGAGGTTCCGAAAGACAGCAAAAACGGGGACTTCGCGTCCTCCTTCGCCATGGCGGGGGCCAAGGCCTTGCACATGGCCCCGAGGGCCATTGCCCAGATCATCCTGGATTATCTGGAGCTGGAGGGCTCTCTCTTCCAGCGGGCGGAGATCGCCGGGCCGGGGTTTCTCAACTTCTTCTACGCCCCCCGCTGGTACGGCGAGGTGCTGGGCGCCGTGGAGGCTGAACCGGACAAATACGGCGCCTGCGATGAGGGCAAAGGGCAGAAGATAATGGTGGAATTTGTGTCCGCCAACCCCACCGGCCCCATGCACATGGGCAACGCCCGGGGCGGCGTGCTGGGCGACACCCTGGCCAATGTGCTCTCACGGGCGGGCTGGGACGCCTGGAAGGAATTCTACGTCAACGACGCGGGCAACCAGATCCACAAGTTCGCCATGTCCATCCACGCCCGGTATATGCAGCTCATCCTGGGTGAGGATAATTATCCGTTCCCCGAGGACGGCTATCAGGGCGACGACATCCGGGAGCTGGCCCAAGCGTTCTATGAAGCCCATAGGGACGCTTACAGGGACGCTCCCGAGGACAAATGGCTGGACGACATGAGCGCTTTCGGCCTGGAGCGCAACATCCCCAAGATGAAGGACGATCTGCGCAAGTACGGCATCGAGTACGACCAGTGGTTCTTCGAGTCGGAGCTGCACAACACCGGGTACGTGGCCGAGACGGTGGCCCTGCTCACCGAAAAGGGCTGGACGTATGAGAAGGACGGGGCTTTGTGGCTGAACACCACAGAGCTTTTGAAGGAGAAGTTTATCCGGGAGGGCAAGACCCGGGAGCAGGCGGACAAACTGGATCTGAAGGACGACGTGCTGCGCCGGGCCAACGGGTTCTACACCTACTTCGCCGCCGACATTGCCTACCACCGCAACAAGTTTGAAAAGCGGGGCTTTGACAAGGTCATCAACGTGTGGGGCGCTGACCACCACGGCCATGTGGCCCGTCTCCAGGCGGCGCTGGACGGCCTGGGGCTGGACGGCTCCCACCGGCTGGTCATCGTGCTGATGCAGTTGGTGAACCTTTTGCAGGACGGGAAGCCGGTGCGTATGTCCAAGCGGACGGGCAAGGCCATCGCCCTCCACGATCTGCTGGACGAGATCAGCGTGGATGCCGCCCGGTACTACTTCAACAACCGCGCCGCCACCAGCCCCCTGGACTTCGATTTGGATCTGGCGGTGCGGCAGGACAGCGACAACCCGGTGTACTATGTGCAGTACGCCCACGCGCGGATCTGCTCCCTCATCGCCAATCTGGCCGAGGACGGGGCGGCGGTGCCCGTCTGCGCCCATGTCGACCCCGCCCTGCTGTCCGCCGACGAGGAGCGCGCCCTGGTCAAGACCCTGGCCCAGTACCCGGAGGAGATCCGGCTGGCCGCCCGGGACTACGACCCCAGCCGCATCAACCGCTACCTCACCACCTTGGCGGGCGACTTCCACCGTTTCTACAACGCCTGCCGCATGAAGGGCGAGGAATCCGCCCTCCAGTCCGCCCGCCTCAAGCTGGCCGACTGCGCCAGGCTGGTGCTGGCCAACGGGCTGGGCCTGCTGGGCGTGACCGCGCCCAATAAGATGTGATCCCAAGGAAAATTTTTCTTTCAGGGGTTGCAATTGGCGGCAAAACGTGGTAATATGTTAATGTTATGTATGGTAAGGAAGGAGTGAGGCGCGCGCCTCACTCTTTCTTTTGAACAAAGGAGCTGACGCCAAATGGCAAAGGTGACCGACGCGGTGGCCGAGCTGGCCCTGCCCATTGTGGAGCGGGCGGGCTGCACACTGTGGGACGTGGAATACGTCAAAGAGGCCGGGGAGTGGTTCCTCCGGGTCTACATCGACCGGGAGGGCGGCGTGGACATCGACTGCTGCGAGGCGGTCTCCCGCCCACTGTCCGACGCGCTGGACGAGGCCGACCCCATCCAGGGCAGCTACACCTTCGAGGTGTCCTCCGCCGGGCTGGACCGGGCGCTGAAAAAGCCCGAGCATTTTCAGCGGTGCATGGGGCAGAAGGTGGATTTGAAGCTCTACCGCCCGGTGGACGGCGTCAAGGAGCGCACGGGGGCCCTCACCGGATACGAGGACGGAGCCGTCAGCGTGGACGGCGTCCGCTTTGAGAAGAAAGACGTGGCCCAGGTTCGGCTGCACGTCGAGTTTTGAAGGAGCTGAACGATATGGCTAAGAAAAAGATCGCCGCAAAGAGCATGGAACTGGACGCCAAAGAGTTTTTCGCCGCCATCTCCGATATTGAGAAGGAAAAGGGCATCCCCAAGAGCTATATGCTGGAGAAGATCACCCTGGCCCTGGTGGCCGCCTACAAGCGGGATCACGAGGGCATCACCGACAATGTGGTGGTGGATGCCAATGAGGAGCTGGAGTCCGTCCGGATGTTCGTCAAGAAGGACGTGGTGGAGGTGGTGGATAATCCCCACACCGAGATCAGCCTGGAGGACGCCCAGCGCGCCCTGCCCCGGGCCCAGCTTGGCGACGTGCTGCGCATTGAGATCAAGCCCAAAAACTTCGGGCGCATCGCCGCCCAGACCGCCCGCCAGGTCATTATCCAGGGGATGCGCGAGGCGGAGCGGGATATGGTATTCGGCGAGTTCTCCTCTAAGGAGCACGAGATCCTCACCGGCACCGTCACGAGGGTGGACGAGCGCAACGGTTCGGTGGCCATCCGGCTCACCTCCGGCTCCGAGTTCACCGACGCGTTCCTGTCCGCCGGGGAGCAGGTCAAGGGCGAGGTCATCCACGAGGGCGACCGGGTTCGGGTGTACGTGGTGGAAGTCCGTCAGGCCACCCGCGGGCCCCAGGTGCTCATCTCCCGCACCCATCCGGGGCTGGTCAAGCGGCTGTTTGAGCTGGAGGTGCCCGAGATCTACGACGGCACCGTGATCGTCAAGTCCATCGCCCGGGAGGCGGGCAGCCGCACCAAGCTGGCTGTGTGGAGCGAGGACGAGAACGTGGATCCCATCGGCGCCTGCGTGGGCCCCCGGGGCCAGCGGGTCAACGCCGTAGTCACCGAGCTGCGGGGCGAAAAGGTGGACATCATCAAGTACTCCGACGACCCCAGCCAATACGTGGCCGCCGCCCTGGCCCCCGCCGACGTCATCAGCGTAGTGGAGCTGGAGCCGGGAAGCTGCCGGGTGGTCGTCCCCGACGACCAGCTGTCCCTGGC
>JAIEFH010000230.1 GCA_029067025.1 Oscillospiraceae bacterium
CTTTACGACAGTTTCCTGAAGGACTCAAGTCCTTCTGGTGCTTCGTGTTTCTTCGTTGTTTAATTTACAAGGTGCAAACCCGCCCGCATTGAGCGGAGCTTCATTATACCACTCAGCTCCTTGCTTGTCAAGCCCTTTTTTCGCTTTCCGCAGACTTTTTGCTTCCAGCCCTGGAGCTCTCATCCAAGCCTCGCTCTCGCGAACTTTTATATCTTACCACCCTTCAAGAGGTTTGTCAAGAGAAATTTCGAACTTTCTGAAATTTTCTCGGGCAAACTGCCGTTTTGCAGCCCCTCTCGTTGGCGCTCGATTATATTAGCAAATCTCTCCCGCTTTGTCAACCCCTTTTTTCATCTTTTTTCGAGAAAAAGGCGCGGGGCCTCCCCCTTTACATTTCCTCTTGCGAAACCGCCCCGGCTGTGATACGCTATCCTCAAATCTGTAATTCCACTATTTATATTAAGGAGGCGTCTTTATGCCGATCCGGGTTCCCGACTCATTGCCCGCCACCAGTGTGCTGGAGGGCGAAAACATCTTTGTCATGACGGAGCGCCGTGCCCTGCACCAGGACATACGGCCTTTGAATCTGCTCATTCTCAACCTGATGCCCACCAAGATTGTCACCGAGACCCAGCTGCTGCGCAAGCTGTCCAATACCCCCCTCCAGGTCAACGTCCAACTGCTCCAGACCAAGAGCCACATTCCCCAGAACACCGATCAGGTTCATTTGCAGTCCTTCTATACCACCTTCGACCAGGTGAAGGAGCAGCAATTTGACGGCATGATTATCACCGGCGCGCCGGTGGAGAACCTGGAGTTCGAGGAGGTGGACTACTGGGACGAGCTGTGCCAGATCATGGACTGGACCCGCTCCCATGTCCACTCCACCCTCCACATCTGCTGGGGCGCCCAGGCGGGGCTGTATCACCACTACGGCATTGAAAAGCGCACCCTGCCCCGCAAGCTGTCCGGCATCTATGAGCACACCATCATCCGCAAGCGCTCCCCGCTGTTCCGGGGCTTTGACGACCGGTTCTACGCCCCCCACTCCCGGTATACCGAGGTCACTATGGAGCAGCTGCTGGAAAAGCCGGAGCTGGAGCTGCTGGCTCTGTCCGATGAGGCGGGCGTGTTTGGCGCGAAGAGCTCGGACAACCGCCGTTTCTTCATTTTTGCCCACACCGAGTACGACGATGACACCCTGGCCCAGGAGTATTTCCGGGATGTAAAGCGGGGGCTCAATCCCGATGTTCCCGCCCATTACTTCCCCGGCGACAATCCCAGCCTGTCCCCCATCGTCAACTGGCGCAGCGCGGGGCAGCTGTTGTACACCAACTGGCTGAACTACTACGTCTACCAGACCACCCCCTACGACCCCAGCAAAATCTCCCTGGAATACGAGATCTGAGCCATGCTTCAGATAGCCAATCTCAAGCTCCCGGTGGACGGGGATGAAGCGCTGCTCCGCCGCCGGGCCGCGAAAGTCCTGGGCGTCCGCCCGGTTGATATTTTGGAGCTGTCCCTCCACCGGCAGTCCATCGACGCCCGGAAAAAGAGCGACGTCCACCTGGTCTGCACCGTCCGGGTCGCCTTGAAAGATGAGGACGCCATCCTACAACCCGCCCCCAAGGGCGTGACCCGGGTGGCGGACATACCTTATATATTACCCCCTATGGGCCGCGCCTCCTCCCTGCCCCCGGTGGTGGTGGGGATGGGCCCGGCGGGCCTGTTCGCCGCGCTGACCCTGGCC
>JAIEFH010000231.1 GCA_029067025.1 Oscillospiraceae bacterium
ACCAGATGCCGGAGCCTCCGGTTCCTTATGAGAAGGGCAGGGAGTACCGTTACGGCAAGATCAAATTTACCCTGTACCGCAGGAGGGCATGACCCATGAGACGTGCCATCTATCCCGGCAGCTTCGACCCGGTGACATTAGGCCACCTGGACATCATCAAGCGGGCCGCGGCCATTTTCGACGAACTGATCGTCTGCGTCAGCGTCAACTCCGCCAAGCCGAGCGGACTGTTTTCCCCGGAGGAACGGGTGGAGCTGATCCGTCGGGTGACGGACGATCTGCCCAATGTGAAGGTGGACTGCTCCCAGGAGCTGGTGGCGGAATACGCCAAGAGCCACCGTGCCCGGGTGCTGGTGAAGGGGCTGCGGGCGGTGTCCGACTACGAGGCGGAGATCCAGATGGCCATGGTCAACGCCAAGCTCTACCCCAAGCTGGACACTGTATTCCTGTACACCCGGCCCAAGTACGCATATCTCAGCTCCACCGTGGTGAAGGAGTTGGCCCGGTACGGGGCGGATCTGTCCGATTTTGTGCCCCGGCAGATCATTGAACAGGTGCGGGCCAAGGTGGCGGCGAGTGGGCAGGATTATCCATAAAGCGGGCAGATTTTACATCAAAAGGAGAGATGACGCATGGCGACAGCCGTGGACGAACTGCTGGATATGCTCTTTGATATGGTTGACGAGGCAAAAAATGCCGCGTTTAGCAGCGATAAGTGCGTGATTGACCGGGATAAGGCGCTGGATCTGATTGAGGACGCGAAAAAGCAGCTCCCGGTGGACCTGGCGGAGGCCCGGAAGATTCTCAACGCCCGGAACGAGTATCTGGCCGCCGCCAAGCGGGAGGCGGAGGAGATCCGCAAACGGGCGGAAATTGAGGCCAACCAGATGGTGAACGAGGCGCCGGTGATGAACCAGGCCCGGCAGAAAGCCCGGGAGGTGCTGGCCCACGCCGATGAGGAGGCCAAAAAGACCTGCCGGGAGACCAACGAGTACTGCGTGGATCTGCTGCGCCGGACGGAGGACGCCCTGGCCGCCGCCCACGCGGAGATGCGCCAGGTACACAACCAGTTCCGCTCCGGCATGGGCGGGAGCGGAGGCTCCTCCTCGAGCCAGTCCGGGGGCAGCCGGATGTACGACGCTGAGGCGGACGAGTGAGTTTTTAATTTATCATGGTGTTTCAGCCCCGCTGCGGGAGACCGCGGCGGGGCTTTTTCTGTGTAACAAGATGTGGGGGCGGGCCCGGAGGCCTGCCCCCATACTTGTGTCGAACAAAAAGAGAACGAATGACTGTTCGATTAAATTCGGCCATTTATTCCTGTAAAATGGGCAAAATGATGGAAAAAAGTTCTTGCATTTTGTGGGGGGCTAGAGTATACTGAAAAGCGTGGTGGAGTGAAATGGAGTAAAACTGCCTAAAATAGGAGTGGAATGGAGGGAACAGGATGACCGGCACTTATGAACACAGCATCGACAATGCCGGCCGTCTCATCGTGCCCTCCAAGCTCCGGGACAAGCTGGGCTCCGCCTTTTATCTGGCTGTGGGCGTGAAGGAGAACCTGACCCTCTATCCCATGGAGACATGGGACAAGCTGCGCCAGCGTGTGTCCGAGCTGTCCACCACCGACGCGGCGGCCATGGATCTGTTCTTTGCCTCCGCCCAGTTGTGCGAGGCGGACAAGCAGTGGCGCTTTCAGGTGCCGTCCTATTTAAAGGACTATGCCAAGATCGACCGGGATGTGGTCATCACCGGCAACAACGACCGGGCCCAGATCTGGAGCGCGGACAACTGGAAGGCCAAGACCCAGCAGCAGCTCAACCCCGAGACCATTGCAAACCTCATGAAGAATTTGGGGATTTAACACGGTATGGAATACACCCATAAGCCGGTGCTCCTGAGCGAGTGCCTGGACGGTTTGAATATCCAGCCCGACGGCGTGTATGTGGACGGCACCCTGGGCCGGGCGGGCCATTCGCTGGAGATCGTGAAGCGGCTCACCACCGGAAGGCTGATCGCCATTGACCGGGACAAGGCGGCGCTGGACGCCGCCCCCGGGCGCCTTACGGGGCACATGGACAAGGTGACCCTGGTGCGGGGGAACTTTGGCGATTTGAAGTCCATCCTGGCCTCGCTGGGCGTGGACGGGGTGGACGGAATGCTGTTCGACCTGGGGGTGTCCTCCCCGCAATTGGATGACGGTAGCCGAGGATTCTCCTATTTACAGGACGCCCCGCTGGATATGCGGATGGATCAGTCCGCCCCGCTCACCGCGAAGGATGTGGTGAACGGCTGGAGCCAGGAGGAGCTGAAGCGCATCCTCTGGCAGTACGGCGAGGAGCGCTATTCCGGGCTTATCGCCGCCGCCATCGCCCGGGAGCGGGCGCAGGCTCCCATCGAGACCACAGGCCAATTGGCGGAGATTATCCGGGACGCCATGCCCGCCAAGGCGAGAAGGGAGAAGCAACACCCCGCCAAGCGGTCTTTCCAGGCCATCCGCATCGCGGTGAACGATGAGCTGGGCGAGGTGGAGCGGCTGCTGGACGGTGCGCTGGACGCGCTGAATCCGGGGGGGCGGCTGGCCATTATCTCCTTCCACTCGCTGGAGGACAGGTTGGTCAAGACCGCCTATGCCGGTTGGGCGAAGGGCTGCACCTGTCCGCCGGACTTCCCGGTGTGCGTGTGCGGTAAGACGCCCAAGGTGAAGCTGGTGGGCAAGCGGCCCATTGTGGCGGATGAGGACGAAGTGAACGACAATCCCAGAGCCCGCAGTGCGAAATTGCGGATCGCGGAGAAATTATGACAAAGAGCCCCCTCAAAGAGCGGAGGGGGCGTCCGAGGGAACTGGTTCCCCCGGAAAGGCCGGCGCATGGAACGCGCCCAGCCTGCCCACAGGCAGGCTCCGGCCCCAGAAGGAGGATGCTCTATGGCAACTGAGCGCAGGAACAACAGAAGATACCGCACCTACGGCAGCGTGGCCTATCAGCCGGAGTTTGAGCAGGAGCCCATCCGGGAGCCTGCCCGGAAGGAACGGATACAGGGCAATACCGTCCGCCGCCCGGAGCCCCCGCGCCGTCCCCAGACAGTCTCTTATAAACATCTGAAG
>JAIEFH010000232.1 GCA_029067025.1 Oscillospiraceae bacterium
CGGATGGACTTCCTGGAAAACCCAAGACGGAAAAACTCTCCGCGACCTGGAAAGCGATCAGTGAATGGAATGACAACCTTTCAACGATTCCCCTAACCTTTTAATTTTTCTCTTGGAGGACTGGAGGGAGGGTTCAAATTCCAAATCCCCCCTCATTGGCGTCGGCCCCCAAAAAACAAAAAAGCGGGACACCGGAGGCCATCCGTACCCCCAGTGTCCCGCTATTCCCTTGATTTCAATGCTTTTTCATAGGTAAAATTAAAAAATCCTCAGTCGATTGTATCATCGACTGAGGATTTTCGTGGCTCAATGTGGCAAAAAAGATGCGCCGAACTAAAGGCCTGCAAAAAGGGGAAGCGGGTGGGATTCGAACCCACGGTACCATTGCTGGTACACCTGATTTCGAGTTGTTCGGACTATTGTGAAGATAAAAGACTTTAAGAGATTTTAAGACCCGCTGGCTACCCATTCCACTCCGGTTTTGAATCGGTTGGATTGCAAAAATAGGGTGTAGAAAAAGTGTAGACAGGCGTTGTCCAAACGCCAAAAAGGCGGGCGTATCAACGGTTTCGGGGCTATCAACCCACACGATTTAAGTCATGTGGACAAGAGGATTTTAGAAGAAGGAGGGAGATTTTGAGAAAGAAGAAGTCCTCTTGTATCAACGGTTTAGGCGCAAAACCGAGATCAGCTTTTTCAAGCGTAGAACAGCGTTTTTACTCCAAAGTGTAGAAAAAACGTAGAAAGACGAACAACTGTATAATGATAAGCAACTTTAGCATCTGTCAAACGTAGATACAAACGAGTGGTACCGCTTGCCTTCGATAAGCAAGTGCCTCTATTTCTCTTTGGCGAACTTACTGGTGGACAACGACAATTTGTCCTTGCTGCACGAGGAGATGGATATCCCCTATATAGGTGGCACGCGGCTGCCTATGGGTGACATCTTCCGCTGTCCTAAACCTGATGGCTAGGGTATTTTCATCTCTGAATCCGCCCGGAGCCGTCGCCGCCGGCCAGCTTTTCCACCTCGGACACGGTGACCATATTGTAATCGCCCTCGATGGACTGCTTCAGCGCGGAGGCCGCCACGGCAAACTCCACCGCCGCCTGGGTGGACTTGCCGGTGAGCAGGGAGTAGATCAGCCCGCCGCCGAAGCTGTCGCCGCCGCCCACGCGGTCGATGATGTGCAGCTCGTACTTCTTGGAGAAGCAGTACTCGCCGGAGGCCACGTCATACAGCATGCCGCTCCAGCCGTTGTCGGAGGCGGAGTGGGACTCGCGCAGGGTGATGGCCACCTTCTCAAAGCCGAACTTG
>JAIEFH010000233.1 GCA_029067025.1 Oscillospiraceae bacterium
TACCTGGCCTATAAGCTGGTGGCGGCGCTGTCCTGCGCCCTGGGCAGCGGCCCGCCCTGCGCCCTGGTGGACCGGCTCAGCTCCGCCTTCGGGCTGGTGCTGGGCATGACGGGGGCGTGCTGCCTGCTGCTGCTCATCGCGCTGGTGTCCTGCGTGTCGGTGGCGGCGGTATGATGGGGGCGGTGCGCGGCTGGCTGCTGGGGGTGACCGCCGCTGCCCTGGTGCTGGCGCTGGCGGAGGCCCTGGCCCCCGAGGGCGGCGCGAAGAAAGTGTGCCGCCTGGCGGGGGGCATGGCCCTGCTGCTGGCGGCGGTGGGGCCGCTGACAGGGCTGCTGGACGGCGATTTTTTCACGCGGGCCGTGGACGGCTGGCGGGACCGGGCCCAGAGCTATGAGCTGGAGCTGGAGGAGAAACGTGATTTGTTTTATCTATCCATCATAGAGGAGGAGACCGCCGCATATATTGTGGACAAGGCGAAGGAATTTGGCTTCGATTGTCAGGCGGAGGTGACCTACGGCTATGACGAGGACGGCGTGCCCCGCCCCTGGGAGGTCACCGCCCGGGGAAGCTGGACACAGGAACAGCGGGAACAGCTCGGCCGGCTGCTGGAGGAGGAGCTGGGCGTACCCGCCGAACGGCAGTATTACGAGGAGACACAGCCATGAGATTCCAATGGAAAAAGCCGGAGGCGGAACAGGTTTGGAAGCTGCTGGAGAAGTACAAGTATGTGCTGATTATCCTAGCGGCGGGGCTGATTTTACTGCTGTGGCCTACGGGGGAGAAGGAAAAACGGTCAGAGAGCGCCGACCACAGCGCCCCGGAGGAATTCGATCTGGCGGCCCTGGAGGAGAAGCTGTCCCAGATCCTGTCCCAGGTGGAGGGGGCGGGAAAGGTGACGGTGGCCCTCACGGTGAAGAGCGGCATGGAGCAGGTGCCGGTCACAGATCGGTCCACCTCCGTGACGGAACGGGGAAACAGTTTAGAGGAAAAGACGGTGGTCGTCAACACCGGCTTGGGCCAGGAGACGGTGGTGCGCGTGCAGCGCTATCCCCAGTTCCAGGGGGCGGTGGTGGTGTGCCAGGGGGGCGACCGGGCGGACGTGCGTCTGCTGCTCACCCAGGCGGTGTCGGCCCTCACCGGGTTGGGCGCGGATCGGATTACAGTATGCAAAGGAAGCGCTGAACCGTCGTGAGCAGCGCGGATGGAACGGAGCGAGGGTGAGCGGAGGGCCGCACAGCGGCCCGCAGACCAGCCCGAGTCGGAGCGAAGCCGCGCGTCGCGAACAGGTGAAGCGTGACAATAGGGAAATGATTAGAACAAATGTTTCACGTGAAACAATCTTTGTGAAATGGGAGGACAGAAACATGAATGTGTGGAAACGGAACGCGGTCGTAGTGGCCATCGTGCTCTTTGTGGGGGCGGCGGTGTATCTGAACTGGTCTTACAGCAGGGAGGCGGCGGCCACCGATGGAACCGGCAAAGACGACGGGAGCGGCAAGCTGCTGGGTCAGGCCGCCCTGGTCAACGGCAAGGAGGACACCGCGGCCAGCGCGTCCCCCTCCGCCGACCCCAGCGCCCAGCCAAGCGCCGCCGGGGAGAGCACCGGATACTTCGCCTCCGCCCGGCTTAACCGCCAGCAGGCCCGGGACAGCGCCCTCCAGCTTTTGCAGCAGGCGGCCGCGGACGCGGGGGCCCAGCAGGACATCATTGATGAGGCCAACGCGTCCATTCAAGCCATGGCGGCCGTTACCCTGTCGGAGGCCAACATCGAGAACCTGATCACCGCCAAGGGCTACGGCGACTGCATCTGCTTCATCAACGACAACAGCGCCAGCGTGGTGGTGTCGTCCACGGAAAACGGCCTGAGCGGGAATGACGCCACCAAGATCATGGAGATCGTCAAGGAGGAGACCGGCCTGGCGGCGGAGAAGATCACGATCATTGAGGCGGAGCCGTAAATAAGGATTGTAATTTGGTGGACAGGGTGGTATAATAGCCTCAGTTATCGAAAAGGAGCGTGAGGCGACATGGCCGACGGCAAGGAATATATCTCCCACGAGGGCGAACTGGGCAGCGTCAGCATTTCCGAGGAGGTGCTGGCCGTCATCGCCGCCGCCGCCGCGGTGGACGTGGAGGGCGTGAGCTGCCTGGGCAACGGAGTGGGCCGGGAGCTGTCCGACCCCGCAAACCGCAAGGCGCTGACCCGCGGCGTGCGCCTGTGGGTGGAGGACGAGCGGGTGAGCGTGGATCTGCCCATCCTGGTGCGGTATGGCTACGTGGTCACCGACGTGGCCAAGGCTGTGCAGGACGCGGTGTTCAGCGCCGTGGAGAACACCAGCGGGCTGGAAGTGGCCCAGGTCAACGTCACGGTGGTGGGTGTGACCTTCCAAAAGTGACAGACGCAGCTGAACGGGAGCCGGGACAGAAGTCCCGGCTCTTTTTTTGCGGGGCTCGGCGCTTCAGCGGCCCGCGGCACGGAAGATTTTCTCAAAAAAGCAGAGCGAACGCATTTTATCCTTGCAATTTCAAATTTAAATGGTATACTAGGGAAGTAACTTCCCGAAAACCCGTATTAAATTTGCGGATCCGGGCAGGATAAGTCCGTGTGAAAAGGAGGGTTTTCCATGCTTTGCCAATTTCGATTCAAAAATGTCTTTTCCTACCGCGATGAGACGGTCTTTGATATGCAGGCCGCCGCCATTGAGGAGTTCCCCGACAGCCTGATCCCGCCGCCGGGGGATAAGTTTTCCGCGCTGCTCCCCGTCTCCGCCATTTTTGGCCCCAACGGCGGAGGAAAGTCCAGCGCCATCAACGCCTTGGTGTACCTGATTTCCCGCATCCTGCTCCCCATCCGAACCAGCTCTGACTATCGCAATCCCTTCACCTCGTATGTAAAGCGGTATGAGCCGTTTCTGCTGGACGATAACTCCAGGGAGGAGCCGGCGGAATTCGGGATCGTTTTTCGGACGCAGGCGGCCCAGTACCAGTACGAGCTGTCCGTGTTGTCCGACACGGTGGTGGCCGAGTCGATGTTCTACACCAAAACACATGGGCAGCGCCGCCGGGTCAACTTGTTGTTTGAGCGGGAGGGCGGCCGGATCAAGCTGGGGGCCGCGCTGAAGGAGGCCAACACCCAAAAGGTCAGCGAGACCATCCCTTATCTCTCCTTCCTGTCCATCAACTACAGCTTTGCGGAGATTGAGGACGCGGTGGACTGGTTCAAGCAGTGCTGCGCGGTCAACTATAGTATGCCGGATCGGGACCACCGTTTTTACTCTATTCTGAACGAGCCGGATGTGAAACCGGGGCTGCTCCGTATGCTGGCTGAAATGGATATCCCCATCTCCGATTATGAGGTGGAGGAAGAAGAGGACGAAAACGGCGAGAAAAAGCGCCGGGTCTTGACAACCCATGTCGTGAACGGACAGCGCTACTATCTCAGGTTGAACCGGGAGTCCGAGGGTACGATGAAGCTGCTGAGTATTCTGCCCAATGTGATCCTCTCCCTGTCCACGGGGGGGCTGCTGCTGGTGGATGAGCTGGACGCCAAGCTCCACCCGCAGCTCCTGCGGTATTTGATCAAGCTGTACACTGACCCGGAGGCAAACGAGGAGCACGCCCAACTGGTCTTTACCTGCCACGACATTTCCATCATGAAAAACGACCTGCTCCGGCGGGACGAGATCTGGTTCGCGGCCCAAAACGAGGAGAGCGTCAGCAATATGTGGAGCCTGTACGACATCCACGAGCCTGGCGGGGGCCGCGTGAAAAACACGGCGGCCTACGACCGCCAGTATCTGGCCGGGCGCTATGGGGCGGACCCCTATCTTCGGCGGATGATGGACTGGGGTGATTCGGATGCCTAAAAAGCCGAAGCCTCATGAAATGCGGGATCGGAGCTTCCGGGTGAAGTGCGGGGCAGAGCGGGCCAGTGTTCCGCGCATGGTTCTGCCCGAGCGGCACCTGTTTGTCACCGAAGGGGCGGAAACGGAGCCCAACTATCTGAACGGCCTGGTGGATGTAATCTGCAAGAATTACGGCGAGGCGGCAAGGCGGCAGTTTAAAATCATCGGCGAGGGGAATAACACGCTGTATCTGCTGCAGCGGGCGGAGGCATACCAGCAGAACGAGGGTGACGAGTACCAGCACATCTGGATCATCTACGACAAGGACGATTTTCCCGCCTGTGACTTCGACAACACGGTGAAGCGGTGCGAGGCGATTAACAAACGGTTTAAGGCCGAAGGACGGGAGATTCAGTACCACGCCATCTGGTCGAATCAATGTATCGAGCTGTGGTTTCTCCTGCATTTCAACTATCTGGATACCGATATTGACCGGGCCCAGTACCGCGCCATCCTCTCCGATGAGCTGGGACGGCACTACGAGAAAAATGATGAAGAAATCCTTGGCACGCTGCTTCCTCGCACGGATCGCGCTATCCAGAACGCGAAAAAGCTGATGGAGAAGTACGACGAGGGAGAGCCGCCCTCTCAAAAGGCGCCGGGTACGAATTTTTATGAGCTGGTGGAATATCTGAAGGGGTACTTAACACCTGCGAAATAGCCGCTTTGCGGGCTATATGAGAAATAAAGACGCATCATTCCGTCCAAATGGCGATATAAGCCGTTTGGACGGAATTTTTTGTGGGTTGGATTTCCTCTTGACAGGGTGGTTTACTTGGTGTAAACTGTGCATAGACTACAAGTAGTAAACCAAATTGGGAAGGGGGCGCCGCCATGGCGCAATACAAACTGGGCGAGGTGGAGGCCAGCTTCGCCGCGCTGATCTGGGACAACGAGCCGCTCAGCTCCAGCCGACTGGTGGAGCTGTGCGCGGACAAACTGGATTGGAAGAAGTCCACCACCTACACCGTCCTGCGGCGGCTGTGCCAGAAGGGCATTTTTCAGAATGAAGGCGGGATGGTGACCTCCCTGATCGACAGGGAGGAGTTCGCCGCCCGCCAGAGCGAGGAGTTTGTGGAGCAGGCATTTGACGGCTCCCTGCCCAAATTTTTGGCGGCCTTCGCCAGCCGCAAGAGGCTGAGCGGCGAGGAGATCGAGCAGCTCCAGCGGCTCATCGACGAGCAGAGGGGGTGAGGGGATGGAAGCCTTATTTCTCAAGGTACTGAGCATGAGCGCCACAGCGGCTGTGGTCATTCTCCTGGTACTGCTGGCCCGTCTGCCGCTGCGGAAAGCGCCCAAGGTGTTCTCCCATGCCCTGTGGGCGGTGGTGCTGTTCCGGCTGCTGTGCCCCTTTTCCTTTGAGAGCGCGTTCAGTGTGCTGCCCGCCGTCCAGAGCCAACCCACGGCGGACGGCCAGCGCGTGGCCTATGTCTACACCGGCGTTGCGGTGGTGAACAACCCGGTGAACGATTACCTGTCAGGACACCCCTACCCGGCGGACCTTCTGGAGGTGCCCGCCCCCGGTGCGGATACCGCAAAGGGATCTGCCGCTGTGGACTGGATGACAGCTGCCGCAGGCGTATGGCTGGCCGGGGCCGCGATCCTGCTGGGGTACAGCCTGATCTCCCTGCTGATTCTCCGGCGGCGGCTGGTGGGGTCGGTTCCGCTGGAGGGGGAGAAGAACGTCCGGCTGGCCGACCACATCCCGTCCCCCTTTGTGCTGGGGCTGTTCCAGCCGAAAATCTATCTGCCCTCCGGCCTGCCCGAGGGGGAGCGGGACTATATCCTCCTCCACGAGCGCACCCATATCCGCCGCTTTGACCATGTGTTCCGGGCGCTGGCCTGGCTGGCGCTGGCCATTCACTGGTTCAACCCGCTGGTGTGGCTGGCGTTCCGCCTGGCGGGCAAGGACATGGAGATGTCCTGCGACGAGGAGGTGCTGCGTAAAATGGGCCGGGACGTCCGGGCGGACTACTCCTCATCCCTGCTGCGGCTGTCCACGGGGAAGCGCCTGCCGGCGGGGCCGCTGGCCTTCGGCGACGGAGACCCCACCAGCCGCATCAAAAACGTGCTGAGCTACAAAAAGCCCGCCCTGTGGGTGATCGTGATCGCGCTCATTGGGGTGGTGTGCGCCGGGGTGGCGCTGGCAACTGACCGGGGGCGAGATCCCGACGACGGAACGGAGCTGGCCTTCACGCTGATGCAGTTGGATGCGGGCCGCCCCTATGTCCACATGAGCGGCACCGTGCTGGGCCATACTGTGGAAGACACCACCTGGTGGCCGCCGTATGGGAGTGGGGAAGACCTGTACGTTGGATACCGTGGGTTGATGATGGAGTACACCTTTGAGGGCAAGGGGAATCAGGCGTTTGCCTGGTGGGCGGACGAGAGCCGCACCAGTGTGACGGTGTCCACCGAGGCTTCCGTTATGGCTGTCAGTATGCCTCTGGATTGGTGGGAGTTCACCGTGGATCTGTCCGGCAGGCAGGGGGTGGTCACCTCCATGGAGACCAAGGGCCGGAGAGGGATGCTGAGCGACCCGCTGATGACAATACCCGAGGCCATATCCGATGAGGAGGCGGTCGAGGTGGCCCGCATCGCCGCCAAGCTGATGACGGCGGCGGAGGACTGGTATCTTCAGCAGCCGGTTCTGTCCACCGATCTCGCCGCCAACCTGACCTTCTCCCTGGATGAGACAGATGGGGAATTGGGGCCGGTCGTCCGCATGGACGGCACCGTGGGCGACGTGACGCTGCCCCGGGGGGCGTTCTGGTATCCGAATGGACTGTGGAAGGAACAGCAGCCGGGGGGAGAGCTGTCCATGGTGTACCCCGCCTTTACCGATGGGATCGAGGGGCACGTCACCGCGTGGTGGGCGGACGAGAGCCGCACATCGGTCACCCTGTCCACCCACATGATGGCTATGCTCAGCAGCTATCTCCCCACGGGTTACTGGATCGTTACGGTGAATCTGGACAATGGAACCCTCACTGAGCTGACACAAAGCAATCTTACGACGGTTGTGGGGAACGAGGACGCCGAGGTGCGCCTTTATCCCTCCTCCATCTCGGTCAAAAAGGCGGCAGAAGCCGCCCGCGTCGCCGCCAAGCTGATGACGGCGGCGGAGGACTGGTATCTCCAGCAGAAGGCCCAGGCCAATGGCAGCAGCGAGAATATGCCGGGAGTTTCCCAGCCGGAGCGGGTATGGTCCTGGGGCAGCAGCGGGGATATGCCGGACAAGGTCAACTGGGACATGGAGGAATGGGCCCGGAACTACGGGATCAGCTATCGGTATTCCCAGCGGGACATCGATGACGCCATCGCGGCGGCCCGAACCTATTTGGAGGAGTGGGGGCAGGGGGAGCACGTCATCTCTTTCGAGATTGCCGATGTGTATGAGGCTCGCCTGTCGACGCTGCATCAGTGGTTTATGTACTTTGACCGTACGTCCTCATTCTTCACGGATTGGACGCAAGAGGATATGGAGACCCGGTATATTGTGATTGGCGCGGACTATACCGGCGAATACGACCACACGCTTACACCCTTAGGTGACGGACAGCAGCAAATTATGATGGCGCTGACCCGCCCCGCGGGGGGAAAGTGGAGCGTATACTCCACCGGCTCCGCGCTGGGCTGGGAGAGGCCTGGCTACTGGATGGAGGTGTGGACGGCCACCCCCACATGGCTGGAGTGCTTCATCGAAAACGCGACAGGGAAGGCGCTGACCTTTGGCAATGACTATCGCCTCCAGGTGGAGGAGGGCGGCGTCTGGCGGGATGTGGAGGAGGAAAACCCGATGGATTTTCTGATGTTATGCCATGTCCTGGATGGAAGCGAAAGCCGAATCCTCAGCATCTCATTCCCGGTGGACTGCGGCAGCCGGTACGGCGAGCTGCCCCCAGGGCACTACCGCATCCTCAAGGAGGCTGCCCTCGGGCCGGAGGGGGAGTGGGAAGCCGTGACCCTGTCCGCCGAGTTTGACATTAAAGTGTAGGTCAAATTCAATCAAAAACAATCAAAGAAGAAGCCTGCCCCTTGGGATAAAAAGGGGCAGGCTTCTCTTTTGTGGGAGAGTTTTGTGCAAATGCGCCAAAAATGATGCTCCATATTTGTGAGCGAAAGTGATTGAAAATGATTGACTATGATGGAAATCTGTGGTAGGATTCAGGTAACGAAAAACCAATCACGTTCAATCAAATAAAACAGGAAAGGAAGTTGTGACCATGCGTATCACCGATCTGCTCAACGTCAACGGGATCCAGCTCCACGCCGCCCCGGCGGACAAGAGCGCCGCCATCGACCTGCTGGCCGATCTCCAGGAGAAGGCCGGCAACATCACCGACAAAGCCGCGTACAAGAAGGAGATCTGGGCCCGGGAGGAGCTGGACTCCACCGCGGTGGAAAACGGCGTGGCCGTCCCCCATGCCCGGTGCGCCGCCGTCAAGCGGGCGGGCCTGGCCGCCATGACCGTCCCGGCCGGGGTGGACTACGGTGCGGAGGACGGGGAGCCGTCCAACCTGTTTTTCATGATCGCGGCCCCGGAGGGGGGCGGCGAGGTACATATGGAAATGCTGTCCCACCTGATGGTGATGCTGATGGACGAGGAGTTCTGCCAGAAGCTGCTGGACGCGGAGAAGGCGGAGGAGTTCCTGGCCCTCATCGACGCCCAGGAGCGGGTGAAGTTCCCGGAGGAGGCCCCGGTGGAGGAGAAGAAGCCGGACGGCTCCCTGCGGGTGCTGGCCATCACCGCCTGCCCCACCGGCATCGCCCACACCTACATGGCCGCTGAGGCCCTGGAGAAGAAGGGCCGTGAGCTGAACATCGGCGTCAAGGCGGAGACCCAGGGCTCGGGCGGCGCGAAGAACATCCTCACCAGAGAAGAGATTGCCGCCTGCGACGGCGTCATTATCGCCGCCGACAAGAACGTGGATCTGGCCCGGTTTGACGGCAAGCCCCTGCTGCGGGTGCCCGTGTCCGAGGGCATCAACAAGCCCCAGGAGCTGATCGAGAAGATCGTCAACGGCCAGGCCCCCATTTACCACCACGAGGGCGGCGCCGTTGTGGAGGACGCGGGCAATGAGAGCCTGGGCCGCCAGCTCTACAAGCACCTGATGAACGGCGTGTCCCATATGCTCCCCTTCGTCATCGGCGGCGGCATCGTCATGGCCCTGTCCTTCCTGCTGGACGGCGGCGCGGCGGGCGCCTCCAACTTCGGCTCCTCCTGGGCCCTGCCCGCGTTCTTCAACAAGGTGGGCAACATCGCCTTCGGCTTTATGGTGCCCATCCTGGCGGCGTTCATCGCCCAGTCCATCGCTGACCGGCCCGGCCTGATGGTGGGCTTTGTGGGCGGCTCCCTGGCGGCCACCGGCGCCACCTTCGCCTACTTCGCCGATCCCACCGTGCCCATCGTCCCCGCCGGCTTCCTGGGCGGTCTGCTGGCCGGTTTCGTGGGCGGCTGGTTTATGAAAATGCTCCGCCGCGCTTGCGATAAGCTGCCCCAGGCCCTGGAGGGCCTGAAGCCCATCCTCATCTACCCCGTGGTGGGTCTGCTGTTCATCGGCGGGTTCATGTGCCTGGTCAACCCCGTGGTGGGTATGCTCAACGACGCCCTCATCAACGGCCTGAACTCCATGGGCGGTTCCTCCGCCATCCTGCTGGGCGCTCTGGTGGCCGGGATGCAGGCCACCGACATGGGCGGCCCCATCAACAAGGCGGCCTATGTGTTCGGCACCGCCTCCATCGCCATGGTGGAGGGCGGCTTCTCCCCGGTGATGGCCGCCGTCATGGCGGGCGGTATGGTGCCCCCCATCGCCATCGCCCTGGCCACTCTGTTCTTTAAGAATCGATTCACCGCGGAGGAGCGCAAGTCCGGCCCCGTGAACTTCATCATGGGCCTGTCCTACATCACCGAGGGCGCCATTCCCTTCGCCGCCTCCGACCCCCTGCACGTCATCCCCTCCTGCGTGGTGGGTTCGGCTGTGGCGGGCGCGCTGTCCATGGCCTTCGGCTGCGCCTCTCCGGCTCCCCACGGCGGACTGTTTGTGTTCCCGGTCATGCACAACCCCCTGGGCTACATTGCCGCCATCGCCATTGGTTCCGTGGCCGGTATGCTCATGCTGGGCTTGCTGAAAAAGAAGAAGGCGTGATAAAATAGGTGGGGCTGTCCCCGGACGGCCCCACGATAAAAGAAGGAAAGCAGGGGTTTGCCATGAGTGAGAGGAAACAATTTCGCTGGGCGGTTTTGGGTACAGGGGTCATCGCCAACCAAATGGCTGCGGCGCTCCAGTCCATGGGCCGCGCGCTGGACGCGGTGGGCAACCGCACCTATGAGAAAGCGGTGGCTTTCGGGTCGCAATACGGTGTGAAAAAGGTCTACCGCGACTATCATGAGATGTTCACCGACCCGGAGATCGATGTCATTTACCTGACCACCCCCCACAACACCCACATGGCCTATCTGGAGCAGGCCCTCTCCCACGGCAAGCACGTGCTGTGCGAGAAGTCCATCACCCTCAACAGCGCTGAGCTGGCGCGGGCGGCCAAGCTGGCGGAGGAGAACCACGTGGTGCTGGCCGAGGCCATGACCATCTACCATATGCCGCTGTACCGGGCGCTGCGGGAGCGGGTGGCCGCCGGGGAGCTGGGACGGGTGAATCTCATCCAGCTCAACTTCGGCAGCTTCAAGGACTACGATATGTCCAACCGCTTCTTTAACCGCAGCTTGGCGGGCGGGGCCATGCTGGACATCGGCGTGTACGCCCTGTCGCTGGCCCGTCTGTTCCTGGACTCCAACCCCGATCAGGTGAAATCCTTCGTCCGAAAGGCCCCCACCGGGGTGGATGAGAGCGCCGCCATCGCCATGATGAACCGGGAGGGCCAGCTGGTCACGGCCGCGCTGTCCCTCCACTCCAAGCAGCCCAAGCGGGCGGTCATCTCCTGCGAGAAGGGCTATATTGAGATCATGGAGTATCCCCGGGCGGAGGAGGCGGTCATTGTGGACGCCGCCACAGGGGAACGGGAGACGGTCAAGGCGGGCCGCACCAACCATGCCCTGGTGTACGAGCTGGAGGATATGGAGGCCGCCGTCCGGGGAGAGGGCGATATGCTGCTACCCTACACCATGGACGTGATGGAGCTGATGACCGCCCTGCGGAATGAGTGGGGCGTGGTCTACCCGGAGGAGGAAGCTTGAGCGGATCCGCTTGACCCTGCTTGTTTTTGATGATATGATGGGATCGACAAACAACGGAGAGGAGCCTGGGGTATGTTGGCGGAGCTGCGGATGGAGGCCATTCTGGCGGAGCTGGAGAAGGCACAGGCGGTGAGCGTGGCTCACCTGTGCCGGGTGACCGGCGCGTCGGAGGCCACTATCCGCCGGGATCTGAACGAGCTGGCCCGGCGGGGCAAGCTGAACAAGGTTCACGGCGGCGCCCTGCCCGTCAAGGAGGAGTTCCGCGGCGAGGAGCTGGACATGGATGTGAAGCGGGGGCTCCACACGCCGGAGAAGCAGCGCATCGCCCGGTATGCCGCCGGTTTGATCCACGACGACGACGTGGTCTATCTGGACGCGGGCTCCACTGTCATGCGCATGGTGGAGCATATCCAGGCCACACGGGCCACCTTCGTCACCAACAGCATCGAGTGCGCCCAGCGCCTGCCCCGGCGGGGCCTGCGGGCCTATGTGCTGGGAGGCGTGCTCAAGCCGGGTACTCTGGCCGTCATCGGCGGGGAGGCCATGGAGGGGCTGAAAAAGTATAACTTCACCAAGGCGTTTCTGGGCACCAACGGCATCGCCATCGGCCCCGGCTTCACCACCCCCGACCCGGAGGAGGCCATGGTGAAGGCAATGGCCGCCGCCCACGCCCGGGAGACCTGGGTGCTGGCCGATTCCAGCAAGTTCGGCACCATCACCGCCGCGTCCGTGCTGCCCCTGGACGGGGCCCGGATCATCACAGACCGGCTGGACGACCGCAGATATTCAGAATATACCGACATCAAGGAGGTTTGACCGATCATGGTTTATACCGTCACCTTTAATCCCGCCCTGGACTATGTGGTGCGCATGAGCAGTTTTGAGGCCGGGGCGACCAACCGCACCGAGAGCGACGAGATCCAGTGGGGCGGCAAGGGCATCAACGTGTCCACCGTACTGCGCAATCTGGGGATCGACAACGTGGCCCTGGGCTTCCTGGCGGGTTTCACCGGCCAGGCCCTGGATCAGGGCCTGCGAAAGGTGGGCATCGCCACCGACTTCATCTGGCTCCCCGAGGGGCTGACCCGCATCAACGTGAAGATCAAGGCGGGGCAGGAGACCGAGATCAACGGCATGGGCCCCGGCATCCCCGCCGCCGCCCTGGAGGAGCTGTTCGCCAAGCTGGACCGCCTGCAAAAGGGGGATGTGCTGGTGCTGGCGGGCTCCATCCCCGCCTCTCTGCCCGACGACGTGTATCAGCGCATCCTGGCCCGGCTGGAGGGGAGGGACATCCTCACGGTGGTGGACGCCACCCGCGACCTGCTGTGTGCGGTACTGCCCTACCGCCCCTTCCTCATCAAGCCCAACAACCACGAGCTGGGGGAGATCTTCGGCAAGGTGCTGACCACCGACGGGGAGATCGAGGACTGCGCCCGCAAGCTCCAGGAGCGGGGCGCGCGGAACGTGCTGGTGTCCATGGCGGGGGCGGGGTCGCTCCTGCTGGACGAGACGGGGGCGGTCCACCGCCTGGGTGTGCCAAAGGGCAAGGTGGTCAAC
>JAIEFH010000234.1 GCA_029067025.1 Oscillospiraceae bacterium
CGTCCATACCGGTGTGAGCCACCAGCTTCTTGGGCATGGTCTCAGCAAGGTCGGGATCCACGATAGCCACGTCGGGAGTGATCTCGAAGTCGGCAATGGGGTACTTGATGCCCTTCTGGTAGTCGGTGATGATGGAGAAAGCGGTCACCTCAGTGGCAGTACCGGAGGTGGAGGAAATGGCGCAGAAGCGGGCCTTCTTGCGCAGGGCGGGGATACCGAACACCTTGCACATCTCCTCGAAGGTGATGTCAGGGTACTCGTACTTGATCCACATGGCTTTGGCCGCGTCGATGGGAGAGCCGCCGCCCATGGCAATGATCCAGTCGGGCTGGAACTTCAGCATGGCGTCCGCGCCCTTCATAACGGTCTCCACAGAAGGATCGGGCTCAATGCCCTCAAACAGCTCAACCTCCATACCAGCTTCCTTTAAGTACTCAATCGCCCGATCCAGGAAACCAAACTTCTTCATGGAGCCGCCGCCTACGCAGATAATCGCGCGCTTGCCGTCAAAGGACTTCAGCGCCTCCAGAGCGCCCTTGCCATGGTACAGATCGCGAGGAAGAGTGAAACGTGCCATTTTGCATTACCTCCAATTTATCTTGGGCCAAAGAATGCCCAAAGTCTGTTAACATTTTAACATTACTTGTGGTCAATTGCAATAGGCATCCCTGCACTTTTTACAAAATATTCCCTCCCCATTCTCTTAATAAAATCTTTTGATTTTCCCCTCTGGCTTCTTAACCCTTTTTCTGTATACTATCCGTACTGAGACAGATAGTACAGTTTAGAAGCGCGAAATTCTGCCAAACAACACGCTATATGGAGGTAATTTTTATGTCAATCTTGGAAGTCAATCATGTAAAGAAGGTCTATTCCACCCGCTTCGGAAGCCAGAAGGTGGAGGCTCTATCCGACGTGTCCTTCACAGTAGAGGACGGAGAATATGTGGCCATCATGGGTGAGTCCGGCTCCGGCAAGACCACCCTGCTGAATATTTTAGCCGCGTTGGATAAGCCCACCGCCGGGTCGGTGCTGCTGGCGGGACGGGAGCTCACCGCAGTGCGGGAAAAGGAGCTGGCCGCCTTCCGCCGGGACAATCTGGGCTTCGTGTTCCAGGACTTTAACCTGCTGGACACCTTCAGCCTGAGGGACAACATCTTCCTCCCGCTTGTGCTGGCGGGAAAGAAATACCCAGAGATGAACCGCCGCCTCGCCCCACTCGCCGAAACGCTGGGCATTGAGAAGCTGCTGGACAAATATCCCTACGAGGTGTCCGGCGGACAGAAGCAGCGATGTGCCGTGGCCCGGGCCCTCATCACCCAGCCCCAGATCGTGCTGGCCGACGAGCCAACCGGCGCTCTGGACTCCCGGGCGGCGGACGGCCTGATGGATCTGTTCACCAAAATCAATCTTGCGGGCCAGACGGTGCTGATGGTCACCCACTCCACCGCCGCCGCCAGCCGGGCGGGCCGGGTGCTGTTCATCCGGGACGGCATGGTGTACCACCAGCTCTACCGGGAAAACCGCACCGACGGCTTTATTTATAGGGTGATCACCGATATCTTCACCCGGCTCACTGACGGAGGTGAGAAG
>JAIEFH010000235.1 GCA_029067025.1 Oscillospiraceae bacterium
CGCTGGAACAGCTTTCGTCCCTGACGCACGACCGATTTTATCCCGGACACCGCCATATTTGCCGTATCGTGGACAAGATCATCGGCGGCAAACTCCACCTTATCCTCGGCGTACTCGTTAGGGGTGGCCTGCCGGTCGTCCATCAGCGCCGCCGCGTTTCGCTTGGAACGGATAAAGGCATTTTTCATGCGCTGTCCTATGACGGCGGACTTGTCCAGCACCTTAATGTCCTTGCCTGTGGCCTTTTCACGGGTCTTGATTTTGCTCATGGCTGCTCACCTGCCCGTCTTTTCATCCAGCGGTGTTTCAGTTCAGCCGGGGCCACATAGTAGCTCCTGCGGCGCTGGCCTGTCCACTCTTTTCCACCGGCTTCACCGTCAAAGACAAAGCCAGCAGCCCGGAGTGATGCCCCGGTTTCTGCCGCCAGCGTATAGGTGATGATGCAGTTATAGCCCATGTCAAAACCGATGCGGCAACAGGCCCCATAGAGTTTAGAACAGGCGTTGCGCGTCCCATTCGTGCAGCAGCGCAGGATTTCAAGGGTCTGCCCATCATCAAGATACCGGGAAACGGGACGGCCACAAATGGCAACACCGCACAGATCGTCCCCGTCATAACAGGCCACGGCGAACTTGCCGCCAACGGGCGGGATGCTGTGCCGGTGATACTGGCCCACATACTCCCTCGCCGCCCGCAGATGGCAGGGCTTGATTTTCAGTGGCATTTTCACACCTCCGTCCATAAAGAAGGGGACAGGCTTCAAGCCCGTCCCCCGGAAAAGCGGCCCTCACCGGGCCGGGTAGTCATCAAGCGGTACAGCTCCGTGTTCTGCGGGAAACGATTGACGAAGGGCACCAGGGCCGAGCCGTACTTGATAAGCCCACACCCGGCGGGGGCGTTGGTGATGTGTCCCATCTGTTCCTCGGAGATGTTCAGCAGCCGTGCCAGTTTTTCCCGGTCGCTTGCCGCCTGATTCAGCATGACAATGAACTCGGAGTTGGACAGCATGGTGCTGGCCTGAACGGAGTCCAGCAGATACTCCACGTTCTGCGTGATGGCGGTGGGGTAGGCGTTGCGCTTTCTAAACTGCCGCCATGCGGAGTTGAAAAAGGCGGCGGAAAACTCGTTCTCAAACATCACATGGAACTCGTCGATAAAGACGTGGGTGCGCTTGCCCTTTTTCCAGTTCAGGGTGACGCGGTTGAGCATGGTGTCAGTGATGACAAGATGGCCGATGGGCTTTAACTGCTCACCCAGGCCGTGAATGTCGAACACCACCACCCGCTTGTCCAGGTCAACGGTGCTTTCATGGCCGAAAATGTCAAGGGAGCCGGTGGTGAACAGCTCCAGGGCCAGGGCGATCTCCTTTGCCATACCCTCCGGCTGTTCCATCAGCTTTTCCCGGAGGGTGGTCAGGGTGGGGACGGTGCCGGTCTGCTCCGCGTCCTCATACACCGCCGCCGTACAGCGGTCGATAATGGACTTCTGCTTGGCCCCCACGCCGTTGGGGTCGATACGCTCCACCAGCGACATGATAAACTGCGATTTCACCACGATGGGGTTGTTCTCGCCGTAGCCGTCCACCATATACATGGCGTTGAGGCGGTCTTTCCCGCCAGCGGCCACCCGGACAACGGTGCCCAGGCCGTCCATCGCTTCAATCAGGGGCGCGTACTCGCCCTCCGGGTCTGCAATCAGAATGTCGTCATCCGTGTTCAGAATGAGGAACGCGATCTCCTCCTTGACGCTGAACGACTTGCCGGAGCCGGGAACGCCCAGCCGGAAAGACGCCTGGTTTAACAGGTTGGCCTTGTTGCACATGATAAGGTTGTGGGAAATGGC
>JAIEFH010000236.1 GCA_029067025.1 Oscillospiraceae bacterium
CCCGCTCATAGGGCAGGACGGGCAGCTTTTCCGGCAGCTCCCAGCCCTTCAACTCAAAAATGCGGCGGATGAGGAAGTCGGTGAAATCCGGGTTCTTCACCAGCACTGGGCCGGTGAGGTGGGTTGCAAACACATTGCCGTTCACGTAACCCTCGCCCTCCGGACTGCCGCTCCACTCATTGCCGGGGCCGTGTTCCGTCCAGTTAAACAATGGTGTGGTCACATCCTCCGTAACAGAGCATTTGTTCATGAACCCCACCACCCAGCCGGGCAGCAGGCTGGACGTGGCCAGCACATCTCCCACGCAACGCTGGGCTGTCTCCAGAGTAGAAAAATCCGCCAGTCCCAGGCCGGGCCACCTCTTGCCCATCGCGTCGGTAATGGACAAGCCCAGCATCTCCATGGCGTTCCCGGTGAACAGCAGAACGGCTCCCCGATCAATGGCGGCTTTCAGCGCCTCCTTGTGCGGGAGCAGGGCGGACAGCGCCGCCTTCTGGGTGCGCTCGGTGCCCGCGCCCATGTAGATGAAGTCGGCGTGTTCAACGTCCGGCGCGTCCTCGAACAGGGCGGTCTCCACCGCCACAGACACCCCCATGGCCTCCAGATGGCGGCGGAGTACCATGACGTTGGCGTACTCCCCGTACAGGGACATACAGTCGGGATACAGGTGCAAAATCGTCAGTTCCATGCCGTTTCCCTCCTCAGTCCTTCTCTACCAGCGCCAATAGCTTATCCCGGTCGGAGAAACAGGTGACCACGTACACATCCTCGTCCCCGTTCTCCTTCAAATATTCCGCCGCGGTGGCGATGCTCTCGCCCACCTCGATTTTGTCCGCCGGGATGTGGCTGTACTTGAAGCGCACCGCCAGGTCGCCGCAGTACTTGCCGTACAGCATTACCTTTTGGACGTGCTCACAGCCCAGCCGGTCGAAGTCGATGTCCCACAGCCAGCTGGTCTCGCCGGTGAAGTATTTCCGGCTGATGGCGTCCACGATGACCAGCACGGTGCAGGGCTTGTCCGTCGCGGCGATATAGGCCAGGTTGGTGTCGTAGGCAATGGAATTCTCGTGCTTGGAGGTGAGCAGGGTGCCCCGGTGGCTCCCCAAACGGAACGTAATCATCCGCCCGTTTTTCAACATATAGTTGTTGATAACCCCGGCCATAGCGGCGTTGTCCGCCCCTGCCAGAGCGCACACCGACCAGGCCGCCAGGATGTTGTACACGTTGTAGATGCTCTTGAAGGCCAGGGAAATCTCGGTTTCCCCGTTGATGGTGAGCTTGCCCTCCTTCAAATCCAGGGCGGTGACGGCAAAGTCGGTGTCGTGCCGCTGGTGGCCGCAGGAGGGGCAGGAATAGTGCCCGATGTGGGCGTAGTGATAACAGGAGTACTCCATCCGCCCCTTGCACACCGGGCACCGCGCGCCGTCGTGGTAGACGCCGTGGTGCTCTTTTGCGCTCACAGAGCACTCGTCCAGCCCGAACCACTTCACCTTGTCCGGGGCGTGGTCACGGGCGAAGCAGGACACCAGCGGGTCGTCGGCGTTAAGCACCAGCGTGGTCTCGGGGAATACGGCGTCCTTAATGGCGTCGTACACCCACTCGGGGTGGCCGTTGCGGGTGAGCTGGTCCCGGTACAGGTTGGTGATGACGAAGTGGGTGGGGTGAAAAAAGCGGAACGTGTGGCGGGCGTATCGCTCGTCGCTCTCCAGCAGCAGCACATCGCCCCGCATTTTGCCCCCCAGGGAGCAGTTGGACAAAATCAGAGTGGTGACCCCCTCGATCTGGTTGGAGCCCTCCTTGTTGTACACCACCTTTTGGCCGGACGCGGACAAAATGGCGGCGATCATCTCCACGGTGGAGGTCTTGCCGTTGGAGCCGGTGACGGCGATGATGTGTTCGGGCAGCTTCACCCGGCCCAACACATTGGGGCACACCTTCAGCGCGAACTGCCCCGGCAGGGAGCTGCCCTTGCCGATAAGCCCGCCGATGAACCGCAGGATTTTACATACCACAACGGCCAAAAACAATCTCATGGTTTATGCTTCCTCTCCCAATCTTTTTGTAAAGCAGACGATCCGATTGGCCTCGGCAAACCCCGAGCCCAGGTGGAACGCGATGCTCCCCACGTTGTCCAGCTCACAGTCGCTGGCAAATTCCGCGCACCCCTGTTCCTCTGCCCAGCCCTCGCAGGCCCGCAGCAGGGTGCGGGCGATCCCCTGGCCCCGGTATTCCTCCCGGACATAAATGCCCTCTAAATAACCCACCGGGCTGCTGTGCGTTCCCTCCACGTAGTCGTGCCGGAGCTGGCACTGGGCGAAGCCCGCAGGAACGCCCTCCTCCACGTCAAGAAAGATCACGCTCTCCTCCGGATCCAGCGCTTCCAGCTCCGCCAGCAGCCCGTCCGGCGTGTTGTCAGACCACAGCTCACAGGCCAAGGCGGCGGCGCGGGCCAGATTTTCTCCATCCGCTTTTAAAATCATGTCGTTTTCTCCTTGTCCAGATGCGGACTTAGTTGGTTGTCGGGTGAAAACGGGTAGGTTTCCGCCCGATGTCGTCAGCGAGCTTAAAGCTCTGTTTGGTTACTTTTTCTCTCGAGAAAAAGTAACAGCGCCGTCACATCCGCTGGGGACACCCCTGACACCCGGGATGCCTGCCCCAGATTCAGCGGACGGATTTTGTCCAGCTTCTGCCGGGCCTCCAGCCGCAGGCCCTGTATGGACAGATAGTCCACATCGGGGGGCAGGGGCCTGTCCTCCAGGCGGCGCATTTCCTCAATCTGCCGGTTCTGGCGGTCAATGTAGCCCTGGTATTTCACGGAAATTTCCACCTGCTGGTTAATTTCCCGGGAAAGGGCGGGCCGTTCCAGGTCAAAGGCCGCCAAATCCTCATAGCTCATCCGGGGGCGGCGGAGCAGGTCAATGAGCCGCGCCCCGTGGGGGCAGGGTGGCTCGCCCTTGTCCGCCAGCAGCTTGTCCAGCTCGGTTGAGGGAGCCACGCCGGTGTGTTCCAGCCGTCTGATCTCCCGCTCCACGGCGGCGTATTTCTCCTCCACCTGGGCCAGCCGCTCATCGCTCACCAGCCCCACCCGGTGCCCGTAAGCGGCGAGACGTTTGTCCGCGTTGTCCTGCCGGTGGATGAGCCGGTACTCCGTCCGGGAGGTCATCATGCGGTAGGGCTCGTTGGTGCCCTTGGTCACCAGGTCGTCGATGAGCACCCCGGTGTACCCGTCCCCCCGGGTGAGGATCAGCGGCGGCTCCCCCTTCACCTTCAGCGCGGCGTTAATGCCCGCCACCAACCCCTGGGCGGCGGCCTCCTCATAGCCGGAGGAGCCGTTGAACTGTCCCGCGCCGTACAGGCCGGGGACTTTTTTGCACTCCAGGGTGGGCAGCAGCTCGGTGGGATCCACGCAGTCGTACTCAATGGCGTAGGCGCACCGGGTCATCTCGGCCTGTTCCAGGCCGGGGATGGTGTGGAGCATTTCCACCTGCACCTCCTCGGGGAGGGAAGAGGAAAACCCCTGGATGTACAGCTCCTCGGTGTTCAAGCCCATGGGCTCGATGAACAGCTGGTGTCTCGGCTTTTCGGCAAACCGCACCACCTTGTCCTCGATGGACGGGCAGTACCTTGGCCCCACCCCCTCAATCACCCCGGAGAACAGGGGGGAGCGGTGGAGGTTGTCCCGGATGACCCGGTGGGTGGCCTCATTGGTATAGGTCAGGTAGCACACCGCCCGGTTGCCCGGGGGCGTCTGCGTGGTGAAGGAAAAGGGCACGGGTACGTCGTCCCCCGGCTGGATCTCCATTTTGGAAAAGTCCACGCTGCGGCGGTTCACCCTTGGGGGGGTGCCCGTCTTGAAGCGGCGGATGGACAGCCCCAGCCCCACCAGGCATTCGGTCAGCGGCAGCGCCGCCGCCATGCCGTCGGGGCCGGACTGCCGGGTGACCTCTCCCACGATGGTGCGGCCCCCCAGGTAGGTGCCGCTGGCGACCACCGCCGCCTTGACGGCATAGGCGGCCCCGGTGGCGGTGACCACGCCGGACACCCCGCCGTGTTCGGTGAGGATCTCTGTCACCTCCGCCTGCTTCACCCACAGATTTTCCTGCAATTCCAGGCTGTGCTTCATGACCTCCTGGTAGCGGCGGCGGTCGGCCTGGGCCCGGAGAGACCAGACGGCGGGGCCCTTGCCCCGGTTGAGCATCCGATACTGGATGCAGGCCCGGTCGGCGGCGCGGGCCATCTCGCCGCCCAGAGCGTCGATCTCCCGCACCAGGTGGCCTTTGCCGGTGCCGCCCACGGCGGGGTTGCAGGGCATATTCCCCACCGCGTCCAGGTTGATGGTGAAGCACACGGTTTTCAGCCCCATCCGGGCGGAGGCCAGGGCGGCCTCAATGCCCGCGTGACCAGCCCCTATCACGGCAATATCAAATTGTCCGGCGTCATAACGGGGCATGGGTGTCACTCCTCAAAGCAGTTCCGGTTTCAATTCCACGCTGTCCGCCTCGGTGATGGGCCTGATGACCCGGCAGGGGTTCCCCGCCGCCAGCGACCCGGCGGGGATGTCCTTCGTCACCACGCTGCCCGCGCCGATGACGCATCCCTTACCGATGGTGACGCCGCCGCACACCACCACGTTGGCGGCGATCCAGCAGTCGTCCTCGATGGTAATGGGCTTGGCGTATTCCAGGTCGTACAGCTGACCATTCTCCCTGCGGCGCTGGTTCCGCTCCGACGGCAGGAAGGGGTGCATGGGGGTCATGATGGAGCAGTTGGGGCCGAAAAACACGTTGTTCCCGATGGTCACCGGGCAGCAGTCCAGCACGGTGAAGTTGAAGTTGGCGTAGCTGTTCTCGCCGATGGCGGTATAAATGCCGTAATCGAACTGGATGGGGCCCTGCAAATAGGTGCCCTCCCCCATGTTGGGCAGGAGCTGGCGCAGGATGTCCCCCCGCTTCTCCTCCTCATCCTCGGTGGTGTCGTTGTACTGCTTGGACAGCTTGTGGGCCGTCCGGCGCCGCTTGGCAAGCTCCGGGTCAGTGGGGTCGTACAGCTTCCCCGCCAGCATTTTCTCTGTCTCGGTCATGGCAATCCACTCCCAAAATTATTTCGTTTTCAGTGTCACAACCGCCAATTCCGGGCGGTTAAACACGCGGAACCCCTGGAAGGGCACCGTGTTGTTGCCCAGCCCTCGGGAAACGAACAGCGTGCTGTCCCCCAGTGTGTAGACGCCCGACGTCCACTTGGGGAAAAACTGCCGGTTCGTCCCCACCAGCCCGCCCACAAAGGGCAGGCGGACGATGCCGCCGTGTCCGTGGCCGGACATGACGAAATCGTACCCCGCGGCGGCGTACTGCTCGAAGCGGTCGTTGCGGTGGGCCAACAGCAGGGTGAACAGGCCGGGGGCATTGTTTTCAATCCGGGCGTACAGCTCCTCCGGGGTGGTCTGGTCGGCGTAGCCGTTGGGGTCGTCCGCCCCGGCCAGCACGATTTGCGCCCCATTGCGCTCTAACACCTCATACTGGTTGGAAAGGGGCGTCACCCCGCACTGGGCCAGCAGATTTTTCAGCTCCTTCACCGTTCCCGTGCCCAGTCCCCACTCATGATTGCCGGTGACGTAATAGGTGGGCGCGATGGCCGCCAGCCCCTTCGCCAGCGCGGGAATCATCTGGAGCTGGCTGCCCTGGTCGATGAGGTCGCCGGTGACCACAATCAGGTCGGGCTTCTGCTCCCGCACCAGGCCCAGCAGCTTTTCGCTGTTCTCCCCGTACTCATGGCCGTGGAGGTCGGACAGATGGACGATTTTATATCCGTCAAACCCGGTTGGCAGGCCGTCCAGCACCGCGTCGGTGTGGGTGACCTGAAGCCCCCAGCACTGCCACTGGAACCAAGCCCAGCCCCCCAGGGCCAGCACCGCCAGACCGGCCAGCCACCGCAGAGGGTGTCGGCGCTTTCTTCTGTGGCGGCGGGGCGCTCCTTCCCGCTCAGTCGTCGTCATGGAGGTAATAGGGCCGCATCAGGCTCTTGTGCTGGGTAGAGTCCTTCTGCCGGTCGGAGCGGAGGGGGGCCTCGATGGGCCGGGGCCTGTCGTCCCGGCGGCGCTTTCTCTTGCCGGACAGGGCGG
>JAIEFH010000237.1 GCA_029067025.1 Oscillospiraceae bacterium
CTCTTTGTAGTTCTTGGTGTCGACTGTCCGGGGGGTGGGGCGCAGGGTCGGGGTCAGCACCTCGCCCTTGTAGATCCACACCTTCACGCCCAGACGGCCGTAGGTGGTAGCCGCCTCAGCGAAGCCGTACTCGATGTCGGCGCGGATGGTCTGCAGGGGGATGGTGCCGTCATGATAATGCTCGGTGCGGGCGATCTCAGCGCCGTTCAGGCGGCCGGACACCTGGACCTTGATGCCCAGGGCGCCCATGCGCATGGCACGGCCCATGGCGTTCTTCATGGCCCGACGGAAGGCGATGCGCTTCTCCAGCTGCTGGGCGATGTTCTCGGCCACCAGCTGGGCGTTGGTGTCGACGTTCTTGACCTCGACGATGTTCAGCGCCACGCTCTTGCCCAGCTTCTTCTCCAACTCCAGGCGGAGCTTCTCGATCTCCTCGCCGCCCTTGCCGATGACCACGCCGGGGCGGGCGCAGTGCACATAGATGCGCACCTTGGCGTTGTCGCGCTCGATCTCGATCTTGGGTACGCCAGCGGCGTACAGCTTTTTCTTCAACTCCTTGCGGAGGTTATAGTCCTCAACCAGGAGGTCGCCCACTTTTTCGTCACGGGCGTACCAGCGGGAGTCCCAGTCTTTGATGACGCCCACGCGCAGGCCGTGGGGATTCACTTTCTGTCCCATTTATTCTCGACCTCCTTTTCAGCGCTCTTTGACCACGACGGTCATGTGGGAAGTTCTCTTCATGATGTGGTGGGCGCGGCCCTTGGACACAGGGCGGAACCGCTTAATGATGGGGCCGGGGGTCGCGTAGACTTCCGCCACATAGAGCTTCTCGGGATCCATGCCGTGGTTGTTCTCGGCGTTGGCCGCGGCGCTGTGCACCAGCTTGGCCAGGGGGTCGGAGGCGGCCTTGGGGATCAGAGCCAGGATGGCTTCGGCGTCCTTGACGCTCTTGCCGCGGATCTGGTCGCACACGATGCTGACCTTCCGGGGAGAGATACGGATGTATCTCAGAGTGGCTTTCGCTTCCATTGTCTCTCTCCTCCCTTACTTACCGGTCTTGCTGCCCGCGTGGCCCTTGAAGGTACGGGTCGGCGCGAACTCGCCCAGCTTATGGCCCACCATATCCTCGGTGACATAGACGGGCACGTGCTTGCGGCCGTCGTGGACGGCGATGGTGTGGCCCACGAAGGAGGGGAAGATGGTGGAGGCGCGGCTCCAGGTCTTGAG
>JAIEFH010000238.1 GCA_029067025.1 Oscillospiraceae bacterium
GGCGAAGATCTCCTCTGCGGTTCCCTTTTCCACGATGCGCCCGGCATACATGACCACCACATAGTCCGCCATTTCGGCAATCACGCCCAGATCGTGGGTGATGAACATGATGGAGGAATTGATCCGATCCTTCAACTGGCGCAGCAGATCCAGGATCTGGGCCTGAATGGTCACATCCAGAGCGGTGGTGGGCTCATCGGCAATGATGATCCGAGGATTGCAGGCCAGAGCCATAGCGATCATGACGCGCTGACGCATACCGCCGGACAGCTCGTGAGGGTACATCTGATAAACGCCCTCGGAATTGGCGATGCCCACCATTTCCAGCAGCTCAATGGAGCGGGCCTTGATGTCGCTCTTGCTCTTGCCGTCGCCGTCATGGAGCTCAATGACCTCATTGATCTGGTCGCCAATGCGGAACACCGGGTTCAGAGCTGTCATGGGCTCCTGGAAGATCATGGAGATATAATTGCCCCGCAGATCCTGCATTTTCTCGTTGGGTATCTTGGTCACGTCATAGGCCTTGTTGCCCAGGTTCAGGCGGATTTCGCCCTCCACGACCTGGCCCTGGGGCCGCTGGAGCAGCTGCATCAGGGAGAGGCTGGTCACCGATTTGCCGCAGCCGGACTCGCCCACAACGCCTACGGTCTTGCCGATGGGAACCTCAAAGGTCACGCCGTCCACGGAGCGAACCGTGCCCGCGTCCGTGAAGAAATAGGTGTGCAGATTATCGAACTCCACCGCGTTGTTGGGATTGTGCATGGTGGTGAGATACTCGCTCTCAGGGACGTTTTTGCGCTTGCGCTGCTTCTCCATTTTGTTGGTGATGCGGCGGTTTTCCTTAGAAATGCGCCGGGCCTCCTTGCCGGAAAGGTAGCCCTCATGGTTTTTCTTTGCCATCGTTCTTCCCCCTTCTCAGCGCTTCATCTTCGGGTCAAAGGCATCCCGCAGGCCGTCGCCCACGAAGTTAAAGCCCAGAACCGTGATGACCAGGCAGATGCCGGCGGGTATCCAGATGAACCAGTAGTTGGCCATGACGAAGGAGTCATTCACGCCGCTGATGATGTTGCCCCAGGAGGCGAAGGGGAACTTGACGCCCAAGCCCAGGAAGGACAGGACTGCCTCGGTCAGGATCACGGAGCCCAGGCCCATGGTGCTGGTGACAATGAGCTGGGGCATAACGTTAGGCACCAGGTGGCGGAAAATCCGACGGGATACCCGGATGCCGGTGGCCTCAGTGGCGGTCATGAACTCCTGCTCGCGCAGGGAGAGGATCTGTCCGCGAACCATGCGGGCCACGCCGGGCCAGCCCAGGAAGCCCAGCAGCAGCATCAGATAGAGCATTCGGATCTGGGGATCCACCTTCATATTATCCATAGCCGCGCCCAAAATAATCATCAGGGGGGTGGAGGGAATGCAGTAGAACACATCCACGATACGCATAATCAGGTTATCCACCCAGCCGCCGAAGTAGCCGGAGATACCGCCCATAATCACGCCCAGCACCGTCTCGATAATCACCACGATGAAGCCGATGACCAGGGAGACCCGGCCGCCGTACATCAAGCGGGTGAGTACGTCCATGCCGGACTTGTCAATGCCCAGAGGGTGAGCCATAGAGGGGGCGGCATAGCTGTCATAAACGTAGGTGCTGGTCTCCTGTTCCACCGACCACACGTTGGCGGTAGCGTCATAGCGGATGCGGTACTCGTGATTTCCGTCCTCCGTGCCGTCGTTATAGAAGAAATCATCCTGGTCGGCGTCCAGAGCCTTCTCCAGGGCCTCCTTGAAGTCACGGGTGATGGTGACGCCGGGAACCTTGGACTGCACCACAAAGCGGCTGATATAGCCCATCTCCTCCCCGTTCAAGAGGATGTTGTGATCTGCGTCCAACGTGTAGGAAGCGCCGTCGGCGGTAAAGCTGTGTTCCCCGTTCACCATGGCTTTCATGGCGGCGTATTTTACCGCGAAGGACAGCTCGGGCATCCCATCGGTGGTATTGACGATGTCCTTGTAGGCCATGGCCACCAGGGTGTCGCCAGTGTAGATGGAGTAGAGATCTCCGCCCTCGTCCACCAGAGTGTAGTCAATGTCCTTGTAGGTGAACTGGGTATCGTTGTTGTTCTTGGCCAGGACAAACTTGGCCTGCACCAAGCTCCCGAACTCCTGGCCGTCGGCGGCCTGATAGCGCACAGCGTCGTTGCGGGTGACGCCCACGTATTCTTTCCACATACTGGTGTAGACGCTGAACTGCTCGTCCTGCCCGTAGGGGGTGATCCACCCACCCACGAAGGAGAACACGAACATGACGATCAGCATCACCAGGCCCATAATGGCCAGACGGTTGCGGAAGAAACGCTGGGCGACCAGACGGCCGGGAGAGAGAACCTTGACGCGGCGGTCATCATTCAGGGAGTACTCTTCCTGAGACTCGGCCGGCGAGGTGCTCAGATTGTTTTTCTTTTCTTCACTCATTGCTCATGCCTCCTCTCAACTGAGACGAACCCGCGGATCGACCACGGCGTACAGGATATCTGCGATCAGGTTCCCGGCCAGAGTGAGGATAGCCAAGAAGGTCAGATAGAACATGGTAAACGGGATATCGCCCGCCAGCATGGCCGTATAACTGGTGAAGCCGATGCCGGGGATAGAGAAGAGGGTCTCGGTAATCAGAGCGCCGGAGAACAGGCTGGGCAGAGAACCGCCCACCATGGTCACCAGAGGAATCAGGGTGTTGCGGAAGGCGTGATGATAGATAACCTTGCGCTCCGAAATGCCCTTGGCACGGGCGGTGCGGATGTAATCGGCGTTCATGACCTCCAGCATATTGGTGCGGGTAAAGCGCATGAGGCCGCCGATGGACAGGATGACCAGGGTTATCATGGGCAGCACCAGGTGCATGGCCATATCCCCGATCTGCCCGAGGGAGCTGAGCTGCATAAAGTTGCGTCCCACTAGGCCGTGGGTGTCAAACCACCCCAGCTTCACCGCGAAAATAAGCTTCAGCACCGAGGCAAAGAAGAAGCTGGGCAGGGAGATGCCGGTCAGGGCGGCGGCAGAGATGCCGTAGTCCAGCCGGGAGTACTGCTTGGTGGCCGCAAGGATGCCCAGGGGGACGGCGATGATAAGCTCCAGAACCAGCTGAAGCGCACCCATGATAAAGGATACGCCAATGACTTCCTTGAACTTGTCGATGACGGGAACGGTGTATCTCCAGCTGTCGCCAAAGTTTCCGGTAAAGAACTGCCCGAGCCAGGAGGCCCAGCCGATCAAAAATGGCTTATCAAGGCCATAGGCCGCGTTGAGCTGGGCCAGCCACTCATCATAGGGCTTGGCGCCCGGAGCGCTGGAAAGCTGAATCGCCATGGTTTCCACGTAGGATCCGGGCATACACCGAACCAGAGCATAGATAACCAAGGTCACAAAAATCAAGATTACAAAGGAAATGAGGATACGTTTTATAATGTAATTGCGCAATTTGCTCCCTCCTGTCTGTATCTCCCGGCATGGGGCAGAAACATTCCCGCCGAACACCAAGCGGCCTCCCCCTCTTTGGGGACGCCTCTTGCTATCCGGCCAGAATATAGGGGCCCCCTCCGCCCCCCGTTTTGGGGGACGGAGGGAGTGGTTCCTAGTACTTTGTTTGATCGGTAAATCGCCAGAGGGGTTTACTTCACGGCCACGGTCTCGATGTTGGCGGCCCAGCCCCAGTACGGGGTCATGTCGGTGGGCAGGGAGTCCACGACCACGCGCTCAGAAGAGATGAGCAGACAATCAGAGCGCTGATAGATGGGAACCTCCACGGCGTAGTCCATGACGATCTCCATGGCGGCCTGGTACAGGGCCTTGCGGTACTCCTGGTCGGTGGAGGCGCGGGCGGTCATGATGGTCTCGTCCAGCTCGTCATCCGCGATCTGGTAGTAGTTGGTGGAGCCCTGGGAGTGGTACAGCTGGAACATATCGGGGTCACTGCCAGCCCGCCAGGCGGCGCACCACATCTCGGCCACGCCGGTCTGATAGCTCTCGTACAGCTCGTTGGAGTTGGCCAGATCGTTGACGATCAGGTTCATGCCGATGGTGTTCAGCGCGTCGGAGGCGTTCTTCAGCAGCAGGAAGGAGGGATGATCACCCTTGCCGTTGGCGCCGATGTTCACGGTGTACTCCAGCTGGGCGCCCTCGGGAGCGGCGGTGACTTTGCCGTCCTCGATGGTGTAGCCGGCGAACTCCAGGTAGGCGAGAGCGGCGTCCAGAGCGGCGGCGTACTTGTCCTGGGTGCTCATGCTGGCGGTGTAGAGGTCGCTGCCGTCCACGCCCACGGAGTAGGCCACCTTGTAGCCGTCATCGGTGGTCTGGGGGGCGGCCCAGGAGGTGTTGGAGATGGGGTAGTTGATGATGGAAGCGGTGGTGCCGTAGTAGGAGTCGATGTTCTCGTCACGGTACACAGCGATCATGGTGGCCAGGGCCTTGCGCAGGGCCTTGGACTGATCGGAGTAGGGATCGTCACCGACCTTGACGTTGTTGGGGTTAATGCCCACGTAGCCGTAGCCGCGGTAGTCGATCAGCTTGGTGGTCAGCACGGGGCCGTCAAAGTTCTCCCAATCCTCCTTGGCGAAGCCGTTCTGCACGGCGATCTCCTGAGCCTTGTCGGTGGAGTAGCTGGGATCGGTGATGTCCAGGGTGCCGGCCACAACGCCGCTGACCTTGGAATCCTCGCTGGACTCCAGGAAGTGCAGCTCCTTGATCAAGGGCTCGCCCTGCCAGTAGTTGGGGTTGGCCTCCATGTACACGGTGCCGTTGGAGTACTCCTTGAAGATATAGGGGCCGGCGCCCAGGGGGGTAGAGGTCTTGTCGCGGACGATGGACAGGTCGCCCTTGGGGAAGCCGAACTTGTGACCATCGTAGTCATACTGGGAGGCATCGCCGTACCAGTGCATGGGGGCGATAGACATGCTCATTTGGTAGATGGCGGTGGCGTCCAGCTGGGTGGTGACCACGCGCACGGAGTAGTCGCCGGTCTTGATGATGCCGGAGATATAGTCGGCGGAGTCGCCGGTCTCCACGCCGGCCTGATAGTCAGCCCAAGCGTCGCCGATCTCGGCGGCGATCAGGTCAGTGAGGGTGGCGGAGAGGCCCACCTCGGCGTCGATGTCGTAAGCCGCATCGCCATAGGCGTCCGCAATCACGTGCCAGAAGTCCTCAATGGTAGCGCCCTCGGCAACCTCGAAGCCCCAGTTGGGAGCCACGACGGACAGGTCATCCTCAGCGGTGTTGGCGCCGGCATCGATCAGGTAGTCCACGATGCCCTGGGTAAACACGACGCCGCACTTCTCATAGGCAGCCCAGAAAGCGTTGTACTGATCCTCGGTGTAGGCATCGGTGGCGGTGTAGCCGTCCTTACCAGCAGCGATGATCAGGTTCACGCGGCTGTCCATGCCGGAGCGGTAGGCGTCCAGGCCCTCGATGGGCACGGAGTACAGGGTCTGGTTACCGTCATAGGTGGGATCCAGAACGACATACATACCGAAGATGACGTCATCAATGGTGGCGGGGGTGCCGTCGGAGAACTTGATGTCGTCGCGGATGGTGATGTCATAGGCCACATAGCCCTCGGGGTAGCCCTCGGGGTTCTCGGTGACGATGACATCGCCCGGAGCGGTGTAGGTGTAGTCGGTGCCGTTGTAGGGGCGGGTCTCGCCCTCAATGCCGTGGTTCACCGGGTTGGACACGCGGTCAAGGGTCATGGTGCCGATCGTGAACATATCCACCACGTCTTGGTCGCTGGCGGAGAGGGCGAAGAACGGGGAGAACCGTCCCTCAATGCCCTGCTCCACGGAAGTCACCAGGATGTTGTTGGCGGGCTGATCGGGCTGATCAGTGACGGGCTGGGAATCGCTGGGAGCGTTGGACTCTTCGGCGGCCTTCTTGCCGCAGCCGGAGAGCAGACCGAGACACATCGCGAACGCAAGCAGCAAAGCCAGCAGCTTCTTTGTGTTTCTCATGTTTTGCTATCCTCCTAAATAATATATTGGAACAAACAGGTTTTCCCTGTGTTCGCCAAAGCGAGGGTCTCCCCCGCGCGGGGGAGAAACCATCGGGCCCGGGCCCGATGACGGATATTCATGCCTATCTTACAAAAAGAGCAGCGAAGAGACAAAAATATATTATGCATTATACACCACCTTTAACGCTTTAGTCAAGTGTTGTATATGATGTTAGTTGGAGGGGAATTAATATTCCTTATATTTAAAAGGAAGGGAAAAAATTCTTTCCGAGTAAATTTTTGGGTTGCCTGACTGCGGCGTTTTTGTATAATGTGTAAAATTGCCGCGATGTGCCTGCCTCCGATCCTGGCAGAAATGCCGGTTCCGATTCCGCCGCAAAGCGCGTCCTGGGTCCCAGAGTGGGATCATTTTTCAAGACAGGATAGAAAAGCAAAGTTTTTTCATAGATGAGCAAAGAATTTTCTATCGTCTTCTCTGGAGAAAACCGTTAAAATGACCATACGGGAAGCGTAGTTTTCCCGAAAATTCTAAAGTTTCAATAGGAGGAACATAAGAATGAAAAAGATCATTGCGCTCTTGCTCTCTGCCCTGATGGTTATGTGTCTGTTCGCCGGCTGCGGCAAAAAGGCGGACGACGGCAAGAATTCCGGCGGTGACGGCGAGAAGGGCACCATCGGCGTGTGCATCTACAAGTTCGACGACGCTTTCATGACCACCTACCGCAACTCGCTCCAGAAAATCCTGGAGGACAAGGGCTACAAGGTCTCCGTCGTGGACGGCAACAACGACCAGGCCAAGCAGAACGAGCAGATCAACACCTTCATCAGCCAGGGCGTCCAGGCGCTGATCATCAACCCGGTCATGACCTCCGCGGCCGACCAGATCATCAGCACCGTGAAGGACGCCGGCATCCCCACCGTGCTCATCAACCGTGAGCCCACCGCCGAGCAGATGGCCGCTTACGACAAGCTGGTCTACGTCGGCTGCGACGCCGCTCAGTCCGGCACCTTCCAGGGCGAGCTGATCCTGGACACCGCCAACAAGGGCGACATCAACGGCGACGGCAAGGTCTCCTACATCATGATCCAGGGCGACCCCGAGAACATCGACGCCCAGCTGCGCACGGAGTACTCCGTGAAGGCTCTGAAGGACGCCGGCGTTGAGGTGGAGCAGCTCAACCTCACCCGCGGCGACTGGGACCGTAACCGCGGTCAGGAGATCGCCGCCAACGACCTGGCCCAGTTCGGCGACCAGATCGAGGTCATCTTCTGCAACAACGACGATATGGCCATCGGCGCCCTGCAGGCCATCCAGGCCGCGGGCCGCAAGGTCAACGAGGACATCTACCTGGTGGGCGTGGACGCGCTGGACGCGGCCCTGAACGAGGTGAAGAACGGCAACATGACCGGCACCGTGCTGAACGACGCCGTGGGCCAGGCCACCGAGGCTGTCAACCAGATGGAGAAGCTGCTGGGCGGCACCACCTACAAGTCCGGCGAGCAGAGCGTCTATGTGCCGTACGTGAAGGTCACTCCCGACAACGTCGGCGACTTTATGAACTAAGTTTAGAAGCGGCTGCTTCCGCGGGGTGCGTGGCGCTTGTGCGCACGCACCCCGCCTTATATCACGCCGCCCCGCCCGGCCGGGCCGGAGGGAAAGGCGGAGAAAGAAACGGGGGATCGTGAATTGTCAGAATATCGTTTGGAAATGCGCGGCGTGGTCAAGACATTTCCCGGCGTCAAGGCGCTGGATCATGCCCAGCTCAAGCTCCGCCCCGGCAGCGTCCACGCCCTGATGGGGGAGAACGGCGCGGGTAAATCGACCCTGATGAAGTGTATGTTCGGCATCTACCACATGGATGAGGGCGAAGTGATCTACGAGGGTGAGCCGGTTCACATCCGGGGCCCGCTGGACGCCCTGAACCGGGGCATCGCCATGGTTCACCAGGAGCTTCAGCCCATCCCCGAGCGGAGCATCGCCGAGAACATCTATGTGGGCCGCTATCCCATGAAAATGGGGTTCCTTGTGGATCATGAAAAAATGTATGAGGACGCGGCCGAGGTTTTGAAGGAAGTTCACCTGAACTTTGACCCCAAGGCCAAGCTGGGCACCCTCAGCGTGTCCCAGATGCAGCTGGTGGAGATCGCCAAGGCGGTGTCCGCCGACTGCAAGGTGCTCATCCTGGATGAGCCTACCTCCTCCCTCACCGCCGCCGAGGTGGAGGCGCTGTTCACGATTGTGAACGAGCTGCGCGGAAAGGGCGTATCCATTGTGTACATCTCCCACAAGATGGACGAGATCCTGCGCATCAGCGACGAGGTCACCATCATGCGGGACGGCCAGTACATCGGCACATGGGAGGCCAAAGAGCTGACCACCGACTTCATTATCACCAAGATGGTGGGCCGGGAGCTGTCCAACCTCTATCCCACGCGGTCGAACACCCCCGGCGAGGTGGTGTTCGAGGTGGAGGACTTTACCTCCATCAACCCCAAGAGCTTCCGCCACGCCAGCTTCAACGTCCGCAAGGGGGAGATCCTGGGCGTGGCCGGTCTGGTGGGCGCGCAGCGCACCGAGCTGATGGAGGGTTTGTTCGGCCTGCGGTGCCACTCTGCCGGGAAGATTACATACCAGGGCAAGGAACTGAAGATCAACCAGCCCAAGGATGCCATTGACGCCGGCATCGCCATGCTCACGGAGGACCGCCGGGCAACCGGTATCCTGGGGGTGCTGTCCGTCGCGGACAATGTGTCCGTTGCCTCCCTGAACCAGTACCTCATCGGGGGCATCATGCTGGACGACAAGAAGATTGAGGAGCTGGTGCAGGACAACGTGGCCAAGCTCTCCATCAAGACGCCCTCCTCCAAAACCCAGATCCAGTCCCTGTCCGGCGGCAACCAGCAGAAGGTGTTGATTAGCCGCTGGCTGGCCCGTGATCCGGACGTTTTTATCCTGGATGAGCCCACCCGCGGCATTGACGTGGGCGCCAAATATGAGATTTATTGCATCATCGCCGACCTGGCCAAGAAGGGGAAGAGCGTGATCATGATCTCCTCCGAAATGAGCGAGCTGATCGGTATGTCCGACCGCGTTATGGTCATGTGTGACGGGCGGGTCACCGGCTTCATCGACGGCAAGGACGCCAACCAGGAGAATATTATGGCCCTGGCCACCCAGTTTGAGTAAGGAGGAGAGAAAAATATGCAGAAGCTTAATACATTTAATCCGAAAAAATTCTTGTCCGATAACGCGATCATTCTGCTGATCCTGCTGCTGGCGGTGTTCACCGCGTTCAACTCCGAGAACTTCATCAGCCAGAGCAACCTGAAAAACCTGATTATCAACGTGTCGCCCCGGTTTATCATTGCCTGCGGCGTGTCCGGCTGCTTGATCATCAAAGGTACCGACCTGTCGGCGGGCCGCCAGGTGGGTCTGGCCGCCTGTGTGTCCGCCATGCTGCTGCAGGAGGTGGGCTATGCCGCCCGGATGTTCCCCGATCTGCCCGACATCCCCTGGCCCGTCGCCATGCTTATCGTTATGGCCATTATGGCCGTGTTTGGCGCCATCAACGGCGCTATCATCGCGTTTTTGAAGGTCCCCCCCTTTATTGCCACACTGGGTATGCAGCTGGTGGTGTACGGCATCTGCTCGGTGACCACCGGGAACCAGCCCATGGGCGGCTATAAAGAGAGCTACCGCAAGGTGGCAAGCGGCACGCTGAAGACCTGGAGCGAGGAGTTAACAAAGAAGGACATGAGCTTAAATCCGATTGGAAAGGCGTTGGATTTTATCCCCTATCTGGCGATTTTCGCCCTGATCGTGGGCCTTTTCATCTGGTTCCTCTACAATAAGACCCGCCACGGCAAGTATATGTACGCCATCGGCGGCAACGAGAGCGCCGCCCAGGTGGCCGGCGTCAACGTGCCCGCCACCATCATCCGCATCTATGTTCTGGCCTCCATCCTGTACGGCCTGGCCGGCTTCCTGGTGGGCGCCAAGGCCGGCGGCGCCTCCACCGCCACCGCCTATGGTTATGAGCTGGAAGCCATCGCCGCCTGTACCATCGGCGGCGTGTCCGCCAACGGCGGCGTAGGTAAGGTGTCCGGCGTGCTGGTGGGTGTGCTGGTGTTCGAGGTGCTGAAGATCTGCCTGCAGTTCCTGCGCCTGGATCCCGCGTACACCTTCATTGCCCAGGGCCTGGTCATTATTATCGCCGTAGCCCTCGACCTGCGCAAGTATCTGGCCAAGAAGTAAGCGCGGAAAACTATTATCACGGCCTCAAATGTCCGTCCGCGTCCGCGGGCGGACATTTTCTATTTCCAGAGCCGCGCGTCTGTGATATAATAAATCATCATCGCCCATGGGCGATGGCGTTTTGCGGAGCAAAACGCCAAGCGGGTTTGTGCGCAGGGAAGGAGGTGGGCCGCAGATGGAAGTATACCGGGTTTTGCTGGTGGATGATGAGGAGGAGATCCGAGAGGGTATCCGCCACAAAATCAACTGGATGGAGCTGGGCTTCGAGCTGGCCGGTTTCGCGGCCGACGGGATCGACGCCCTGGAGCTTGCCCAGCGGCTTCGCCCGGACGTGGTGCTCACCGACATCAAAATGCCCCGCATGGACGGGCTGGAGCTGTGCCGCAGGCTGAAATCTCTGCTGCCCGAAACCAAGACGGTGGTGCTCTCCGGGTTTGACGAGTTTGAGTGCGCCCGGCAGGCGGTGGGACTGGGCGTATTCGAATACCTCCTGAAGCCCATCAGAGCCCTGGAGTTGGGCGGCGCGCTGGAGCGGCTGCGGGAGCGGCTGGATCGGGAGCGGCAGGAGCGCCGGGAGATCGAGTCGCTGCGCCGCCGGTATGAGGAGAGCCTGCCCATCCTGCGGGAGCTATTTTACACCCGGCTGCTGGATGGCCGCATTCCCCCCGGGCAGGTGGCGGATCAGGCCGCCCGGTATGGGATCGAGCTGGCCCAGGGCTGCTGGACGGTGGCGCTGGTGCTGGCGGACGCGCAGGGGAAAAACGGCGAAGCGGGCCGGGATGAATTGTCCATCCAGTCCTTTTTCCAGCGGCGTTTCTCCCTGGAAGGGTGCGCTCTGCGCGCCGTGCCCTACAACGACATGGTGGCTTTGCTGGTTCATATGAGGGACGAGGGACAGATTGATCCGCTGACGGAGGAATTGGGGCGGCTGTGCGCGTTGGCGGCCCCTCTTCTGGGCATGACTCTGTTTGTGGGGGTGGGCCGGCCCTGCCCAGGCCCGGAGCTGCTCCACGAATCAATGGAGGGAGCCGCCGCAGCGGCGAACTACCGGGTGCTCATGGGGACGGAGCAGGTGCTTTACATCGGCGATTTAGAGCCGGGACAATCCGCCTGCCTCGCCCTGGAGGAGGCGGATCATCGAGCCCTGTCCGCCGCTGTCAAGCTGGGCAGCCGGGAGCAGGTGGCCCAGTTCATCCACCAGCAGATGGATCGGGTGCGGGAGGCCCGGCTGTCCCTGGCCCAGAGCCATATGTTCTTTTTGGAGATTCTGACCGCCCTCACCCGAATGGCCCGGGCCGGCGAGGCGGATATTGAGGAGATTTTCGGCCCCGGTTTCACCGGCATGGTGTCCATCACCGATTTCTGCTCTCTGGACGAGCTGGAGGAGTGGCTGCTGGGGCGCACCCTGCGGCTGTGGGAGCAGCTCAACCGCCAGCGCAGCGATTCCACATGGAAAACGGTGGAGCGGGCCAAGAGCTTCATCGCGCAGCACTACGCCGACAAAGAGCTGAGCGTGGAGACCCTGTGCGCACATCTCCATCTGTCCCCCGCCTACTTCTCCACGCTGTTCAAGCGGGAGACTCAGAAAAGCTTCATCGCCTATGTCACCGACCTGCGCATGGAGCAGGCCGCCCGGATGCTCCAGGACACCGATGAAAAGACCTACCTCATCGCCGAGCGCACCGGCTACGCCGACCCAAACTATTTCAGCTATGTGTTCAAACGGCATTTCGGCATCTCGCCGTCCAAATTCCGGGCGGGGCAGCAGCCATGACAGGTGGACGCCATATAAAAAGTGTGGTGTAGGCACCAGGGCAGATGACAGCTTTTATGTATAGGTGGAAGGAGAGTTTTTGTGAAGAAAAAGTATCTTGTCGGAAAGCGGGCGCTGGCCATGGCGTTCGGCCTGGCGCTGATCCTTCTGTTCGGCGCGGGCTGTGACGGTGCGCCGAAGGCTTCCAACGAAAGCGCGGCGCAGCCTTCCGCCGGGACGGCAGCCCCGGATGCAAGCGCTGCCCAGTCCGAACCGCCCGCCGCCGGAACCGCGGACATAGCTGTAGGCTCCATTCCGCCCGAGCCGCCCCGGCGGCCCACGGTGGTTTACCGGCTGATTTTTCCTGAAAAGCGTGTGTTTACCTGCGAGGCGGGCTATTCCTCAGTGGAAGCACCCATCCGCCTCAGTAAGGATCAGGTGGAAAATGGGTGGGTCAACTATGAAGAATCCCTGGTGCCTTTTTCCGATTACCTGCTGGAACATCCTGACGCGTCCCTGCTCATGTGGGCGGGGATCCATAACGTCATGCTGGAGAGCTGGGAAATCAGTTTGAATGACGGCTGGATTTGCTATATGTACCGGGGTGAGATGGATCACGCCACAGGAGTGTTTGACCCGGGCGGAAGGGGGACGATGTACAGCGCGATGATCGGACGGCCCGAGGATCCGTATGTATTCTGCCTGTACTGGAATAACTACTTCGAAACAGACTTCGAGGAGCCGCTGGAATCGTTTCAGAAGGGCGATCCAGGCTATGTCTCGCTGGAGGATATGAGATCCTTCTTGTCAGGCATTACGGTGGAGCGCGATGCAGAGCGACCATAGAGCAGAACAGCACCCCGGAAGCGAAGCTTCTGGGGTGCCGTTTTGTGGTTCAGATTGTTTTTTGCGCTTGATTACAGCCCGTACAATTCGCTGTATTTTTTCTCCAGGTAGTCGGCGAACACGGTGGGATCGAAGTCGCCGCAGGCGTTCTTCACCACGTCGGCGGGTTCCATCAGGCCGCCGTACTGATGAACCTTTTCCCTCAGCCAATTGGACACCTGGGACAGGTCGCCCTTGGAGACGGGGCCCCACACGTCGATGTCCTGCTCCATGTTGCGCAGCATCTGGGCGCCGTAGGCGCTGCCCAGGGCGTAGGAGGGGAAGTAGCCGAAGGAGCCGCCGGACCAGTGGCTGTCCTGGAGGCAGCCCCGCTTGTCGTCGGGTACGTCCACGCCCAGGTACTCCTTGTACAGCCGGTTCCAGGTCGCGGGTACGTCCTTCACCTCCAGCGTGCCGCCAATGAGCTGTTTTTCGATTTCGTAGCGCACCATGACGTGGAGGCAGTAGGTCAGCTCGTCCGCCTCGGTGCGGATGAGGGAGGGCTGGGCCTTGTTGACGGCGCGGTAGAACTGCTCCGCCGTCACGTCGGCCAGCTGCTCGGGGAAGAACTCCTGCATCTTGGGGAAGATGGCCTCAATAAAGGGCTTGGAGCGGCCGATGAGGTTTTCGTAGAACCGGGACTGGCTCTCATGGACGCCCATGGATACGCCGCCCGCCAGACAGGTGTACTGCAAGTCGTCGGAGATGCCCAGCTCGTACTTGGCGTGGCCCCCCTCGTGAATGACGGAGAACATGGAGAAGCTCACATTGCCCTCGTCATAGTTGGTGGTGATGCGCACGTCCTTGTTGTTGAACTCCAGGGTGTAGGGGTGCTCCGTCTCGCCGATGGTGCAGTGGGCCCGGTCAAGCCCCAGCACTTCCATGAGGTAATCGGAGAACTTCCGCTGGGCCTCCACGGGATAGGAGCGCCACAGGAAGCTGTCGTCGATCTGCTCCTTTTCCCCGATGGCGTGGATGAGGGGGACGATGCGCTCCCGGAGGGTGGCGAAGAATCCGTCCAGGTACTTCATATCCACCCCGCGCTCGTACTCGTTGAGCAGGGCGTCATAGGGGGCCTTGGTGCTGTCATAGTAGCCGGCGAATTTGATGTTGAAGGCCACCAGCTTCTCCAGCACCGGGCGGAACAGCTCAAAGTCGCTCTTCTCCTTGGCCCGGTGCCACACGTCGCTGGCCTCGTTGGTGAGCATGGCGTACTCCATGTATTCATCTGCCGGGATGCGGGTGAGCTGGTCGTAGCTGCGCTTCAGCTCCTCCACCTGGCGGCGGACGGGATGCTCCAGCTCATCCTTGCGGGCGCCCAGGAAGTCCAGCAGCTCCCCAACCTCAGGGGCGGAGAACAGTTTATGACGCTCCCCAGCCAGGATGCCAAGGGCCACGCCCCGGCCCTCGGCGGTGTCCTTGGGGGCCACGGTGGTGCCGTCCAGGTAGAGGGAAGAGGACGCGCAGTTGTAGGCGTACAGCTTTTTTTGCAGTTCGGCCAGCTTGGCCAGGGCCTCATTCAATTCCATGTTGAATACCTCATTTCCTATGTATTGTTGAATGCCTTTGCGTCAAATGCGATCCGGGTCGCCCCCGGAGAAATGGACGCCGTTCCGCTTGGCCAGCGTCCGGGCCAGGGCCGCGCCGTCCTCGTCCAGGCCGCGGTTCTCAATGACCACCTCGCCCCACCAAAGCCCGGCGCGCCGCAGCCACAGCAGGGCCTTGACGGTCTGTTCCAGCCCGCTGCCGTCCCCTTTCGCGTCTACCACCATCCGGGCGGGGCACACCCCCGGCAGCAGCAGCGCGCCCACCACCAGCCACCCCAGGCTCACCAGCCCGAAGGCCGCCAGCAGCACCGCCAGAAATTGAAATACCTGCGTCATTTCCGCCGCCTCCTTTTAAAACTGAGGCATTCTATGGCGGCGGGCGCTTTTTTGTCACCGATTGAAATGTACCAGTTCCGCTCCGGCCTCGTCCACCCGGATGGCGGAATAGGTTCCGTGGCGGAAGAACCATTCTGGCCGGAGCAGTTCCTGCTCCCCCGCCAGCCCCAGGTGGTACAGGATGAGGGACAGCGAGCCGTTGTGGGCCACCACCAGGGTGTCCTCCCCCCGCCGGACAAGCTCGTCTACGCATCCGCCCACCCGCGCCAGTATATGGGCGGGCGGCTCTCCGCCGGGGGGCGTAGTGTGGAACCAGTCGGACAGGAGCCGGCCGATGTGGTCGCCAAAGCGGGCCTCCGCCGCGCCCCAGCTCAACCCCTCCAGCTCGCCCATGTCCTGCTCCCGCAGGGCGGGGCAGGTTTCCGGGACCACAAACCGGCCCTCGGTGCAGATCATGGCGGTGTCCCACGCCCGGGACAGGGGGCTGGCCGCGCAGCGGGTGAACTCCACCTCGCGCAGCTTGTCCGCCGCCTGCCTTGCCTGCTCCCGGCCCAGCTCGGTGAGGGGGTAGTCCCGTACGCCGAAAAACAACTGCCGCTCATTGCCGGTGGACTGGCCGTGGCGCACCAGATAAAGGTACATATGAGGAACCTCCTTCTAAAACAGGCTGGCCACACCGTAGGTCAAAATACTGATGGCAAGGCCCGCCGTCACCACCCCGGCAATCATCGAGGGGAGGGCGCGGCGCAATGGCATATCCAGGAAAGCCGCCGCCATCGAACCCGTCCACGCCCCGGTGCCGGGCAGGGGGATGGCCACGAAAATGGCCAGCCCCAGGTACTTGTATTTGTTCACCCGCCGCCCCTTCAGATGAGCTTTGCGCTCCAGCGCGTCTACCAGCCGGTTCAGCTTAGGCAGCTTCTCCCGTGTCCACTGGAAAACGCGCCGGATATAGACGATGATGAAGGGGACGGGAATCAGGTTGCCAATCGTAGAGGCCAGAAACGCCGCCCACACCGGCAGCCCAGCGGCCACCCCGAAGGGGATGCCCCCCCGCAGCTCCACCACCGGGAGCATGGACACCAGCATGGTGAGGGTAAACTCCCCCATCATGGTCTCCGTCAGCCATTGCAGATTCAGTTCCATGGTCTGCTCCTTTTACTCCAGCACCGTTTTCAGGTATTTGCCTGTGTAGCTCTCGGGATGCCTTGCCACTTCCTCCGGCGTGCCCGTGCATACCACGCTGCCGCCGCCGGAGCCGCCCTCCGGCCCCAGGTCTATAATATAATCCGCCGTCTTGATGACGTCAAGGTTGTGCTCGATGACCACCACCGTGTTCCCCTTGTCCACAAACCGCTGGAGCACATCCACCAGCTGGTGGACGTCGGCGGTGTGCAGGCCGGTGGTGGGCTCGTCCAGGATATAGATGGTGGAGCCGGTGGACTGCTTGGACAGCTCGGTGGCCAGCTTTACCCGCTGGGCCTCGCCGCCGGACAGGGTGGTGGAGGGCTGGCCCAGCTTCACGTAGCCCAGGCCCACTTCTTTCAGGGTTTTGACCCGGTTGTACAGCTTGGGCAGGTTCTCGAAGAAGGGCAGGGCCTCTTCCACCGTCATCTCCAGCACCTCGTGGATGTTCTTGCCCTTGTAGCGCACCTCCAGGGTTTCCCGGTTGTACCGCTTGCCCTTGCACACCTCGCAGGGCACGTAGATGTCGGGGAGGAAGTGCATTTCGATCTTCAGCAGGCCGTCGCCGGAGCAGGCTTCGCAGCGTCCGCCCCGGACGTTGAAGGAGAACCGGCCCGGGCCGTAGCCCCGGCTCTTGGCGTCCGGGGTGGAGGCGAACAGCTCCCGGATGTCGTTGAACAGCCCCGTGTAGGTGGCGGGGTTGGACCGGGGGGTGCGGCCGATGGGGGAC
>JAIEFH010000239.1 GCA_029067025.1 Oscillospiraceae bacterium
TCCAGTAGCTGAGCGACCCGGATCTTGGTGCCTACGCCGTCGGTGCCGGACACCAGGATGGGCTCGCGCATTTCGGCCAGGTCGGGGGCAAACAGCCCGCCGAATCCGCCGATGCCGCTGACCACGCCGGGGATCATGGTGCGCTCCACGTGCTTTTTCATGAGCTGTACGCCCTTGTACCCGGCCTCAATGTCCACGCCGGCGGCGGCGTAGGACGCGGAATGGGAGTCTTGCATAGCGAAACCTCCAAACAATATAATTAGAACATATGTTTCACGTGAAACATCCAGGGAACTTATTCCTTCCCTGTCCAGCAATAGGTGCAGATCTTATCCCGGTCAATGCCGATGGCCTCCAGCAGCCCGTCCAGGGACTGGTAGCCCAGAGAGTCGAAGCCCATCTTTTCACAGATGGATTTCAGCAGGCACTGGCCCCGCTCCGTGTTGGAATCGGCGTATTCCTCCAAATGCCGCTGTCCCTCGTCCCCCTCAAGCTCCTGGACGATAGTCCGGGCCAGCAGCTCCATTTCGGAGTTGCTCCGGGAGAAGTTCAGGTACTTGCAGCCGTACATGATGGGCGGGCAGGCGGAGCGCATATGCACTTCCTTTGCCCCCGCGCCGTACAGGAAGTCCACCGTCTCCCGCAGCTGGGTGCCCCGGACGATGGAGTCGTCCACGAACAAAAGCTTTTTGCCCTGGATCAGCTCAGGGACGGGGATCTGCTTCATTTTCGCCACCTGGTTGCGCACCTCCTGGCTGGCGGGCATGAAGGAGCGGGGCCAGGTGGGGGTGTACTTGACGAAGGGCCGGGCGAAGGGCTTGCCGCTGTGGTTGGCGTAGCCGATGGCGTGGGGCACGCCGGAGTCGGGCACCCCCGCCACCCAGTCCACGTCGGGCAGGGCGCCCTTTGCCTTCTCCTCCCGGGCCATGATCTCGCCGTTGCGGCAGCGCATGACCTCCACGTTCATCCCCTCATAGTTGGAGTTGGGGTAGCCGTAGTAGGTCCACAAAAAGGCACAGATGCGCATCTTGTCCCCGGCAGGGGCCAGGGTTTCCCAGCCCTCGGAGGTGATGCGGACAATCTCGCCGGGGCCAAGCTCATAGGCGCTGTCGTAGCCCAGCTTGGTGCAGGCGAAGGACTCGAAGGACACGCAGCAGCCGTCCTCATTCTTCCCGATGAGCACCGGCAGGCGGCCCAATTTGTCGCGGGCGGCTACGATGCCGTCGGGGGTGAGGATGAGGATGGTGGACGAGCCGTCAATGACCTCCTGGGCGTGGCGGATGCCCTCCACGAGAGAGCCCTTCTGGTTGATGAGGGCGGCGGTCAGTTCGGTGGAGTTGACCTTGCCGGAGCTCATGGCCATGAACTGGGTGCGGCCGTTGAAGTATTCTTCCACCAGGGCGTCGGCGTTGTTGATGATGCCTACGGTGGAGATGGCGAACAGACCCAGATGGGAGCGCACCAGCAGGGGCTGGGGGTCGGTGTCGCTGATGCAGCCGATGCCCGCCGTGCCGTGGAATTTCTCCAGGTCGTTCTCGAACTTGGTGCGGAAGGGGGTGTTCTCAATGGAGTGGATCTGCCGCTGGAAGCCGTCCTCTTTGTCGTAGATGATCATGCCGCCCCGGCGGGTGCCCAGGTGGGAGTGGTAGTCCACGCCGAAAAAGATGTCAAGGGTGACATCGCGCTTGGAGATCGCGCCAAAAAATCCGCCCATCGCTTATTTCCCCATGAGGCGGCGGCTCATCTCCTGATAAGCGCCTTCCACGTTGCCCAGATCACGGCGGAAGCGGTCCTTGTCCAGCTTCTCGCCGGTCTTGGAGTCCCAGAAGCGGCAGGTGTCCGGGCTGATCTCGTCGGCCAGCACGATGGTGCCGTCAGAGGTCTTGCCGAACTCCAGCTTGAAGTCCACCAGGGTCACGCCGCAGGCGAGAAGCTCCGCCTTGAGGAAGTCATTGACCTGGAAGGCGTACTTCTTGATCAGCTCGATTTCCTCCCAGGTGGCCAGCTTCAGGGCCACGGCGTGGTGGTCGTTGATGAGGGGGTCGTGGAGGTCGTCGTTCTTGTAGGAGAACTCCACCGTGGGCGCGTCGAACACGATGCCCTCCTCCACGCCGTACCGCTTGGCGAAGGAGCCGGCGGAGATGTTGCGGATGATGACCTCCAAGGGGACGATGGTCACCTTCTTCACGGCGGTCTCCCGCTCGCTCAGCTCCTCCACGAAGTGGGTGGGGACGCCCGCCTTCTCCAACTGCCGCATGAGGAAGTTGGTCATCTGGTTGTTGATGGCGCCCTTGCCGGTGATGGTGCCCTTTTTCAGGCCGTCAAAGGCGGTGGCGTCGTCCTTGTAGGACACGATGACGATGTCATCCTCCTCGGTGGCGAACACTTTCTTAGCCTTGCCCTCGTAGAGCTGCTCGATCTTCTGCATTTCTATCATCCCTTCTAAATTTTGTCAAATGATGTAAAGACTGGCGCCAGTCACGTTATCGAGCGAAAGCTTTATAACATGAACTATGGAGGTAACGGATTAAAGTTCTTTTTGGTTACTTTTTCTTTCCGTGGGCCGCCTGTGGCGGCTTAGGCTGCTAGTGCCCGCTGGGCGGGCACTGCTCGCAAGAAAAAGTAACTTCGGCTTGCAAATCGGTGTCTTTCCAGGCGATCTGCGCGGCCATTTCATCCCGGGCGGCGTCCAGCTTGAACGCCAGGGCATCGTCGGACACGGCCAAAATCTGGGCGGCCAGCACGGCGGCGTTTTTGGCCCCGTTGATGGCCACGGTGGCCACGGGGATGCCGCTGGGCATTTGGACGGTGGCCAGCAGGGCGTCCAGCCCGTCCATGGCCCCACCCTTCATGGGGATGCCGATGACGGGCAGGGTGGAGTTGGCGGCGAAGGCCCCGGCCAGATGGGCGGCCATGCCCGCCGCGCAGATCAGCACGCCAAAGCCGTTGGCCCGGGCGCTTTTGGCGAAGTCCGCGGCGGCGGCAGGGGTGCGGTGGGCGCTCAAAATGTGGGCCTCGTAGGGGATGCCGAACTCCTTGAGCTGGGCGCAGGCCCCCTTGACCACCGGCCAGTCGGAGTCGGAGCCCATGATAACGGCGACTTTTTTCATTCCTAGTCCTCCTTTAAAAACGAAACAGGCCGCCGCGCATATGCGGGCAGCCTGCTTTGCTTAGTTGTAGCATTTGGACGCAATGACGCCGTGGAGACGGAAACCCGGACGGACAGGAGTGAGACGCTTCACGGCAGCCACCTCATTTCCAAAGGATGCTATTATTTTATCGGAGAAAAATCCAGAAATCAAGAGCTGTCCGCATTTTCGTAGGCTTATACAATCCTTTGGGGCCAGGGTGGGCCGTCCATGGCGAAAAGTTCAAAACAGCCCGGTGGCCTCCAGGATATTGGACACCTGGGCTGCCCGGTTGGCCCAGGAGGACTGCCGCGCCATCTCCCGCCGGCGGCGGGGGAGGGAGGGATCCTCGCCGAAGGCGGCCTTACACCGGCGCAGGAACCCAGAACCGTCGTAGGCGGTGGATACCAGCTCCGGGATGGCGTCTGGGACGCTGGGATCCACCACGGTGACAATGGGTTTGCCTGTGGCCAGGTACTCGTACACCCGGCTGGGGGCGATGTCGCTGCCCGGCCGGTCCAGGCGGACCAGATCAAACAGCAGATCGCAGCGGTACAGGCAGTCGGGCACGTCCAGGGGGTTCACCGGCCCGGTGAGCACGATGTTGTCCTGCCCCCGCAGCGGGGCCGCCCCCGGCTTGGTGGCAGGGCCCATCAGCACAAATGTCCACTCCGGCCGGTGGCGGGCGGCGTAGAGCAGGGGCTCCAAGTCCACCTGGCCGTCCACCCGTCCCATCCGGCCCAGCACCCGCTGCCCGGAAATGCCATCCAGAACAGGAGGGACGGCGTGCTCCCGCTGCTGGAACAGCAGGGGGTTCACCCCGTTGGGGAGCAGGGCGATGTTGTCATTGCAGGGGGACAGCCGCTTAATAAGGCCGAAGGAGGCGGCGAACACCACCTCGGCATGGCGGGTCAGGTCGCTCTCCCAGTCCAGGTACTGGTCGTCCCAGAAGCGGTGACAGTCATACACCACCCCCCGGTAGGCCAGCTTATCCAAAAACTGGGCGTGGACGGGGGCGGTGCACCACAGCACCGGCTCCCGGAAGTGGTGCTTGTCCATCATCTGCTGGACGAAATCCGCCGATTTGTCCAGCCTGCGCCGGTGGATCAAAG
>JAIEFH010000024.1 GCA_029067025.1 Oscillospiraceae bacterium
CATTTGCCCTCCATCACGGGCATGCCCGCCTCGGGGCCGATGTCCCCCAGGCCCAGCACCGCCGTGCCGTCGGTGACCACTGCCACCGTGTTCCACCGCCCGGTGAGTTCATAGCTCTTGTCGATGTCCTTTTTGATCTCCAGACAGGGCTGGGCCACCCCCGGGGTGTAGGCCAGGGAGAGGGACTGCCGATCCTTGACCTCCATCTTGGGCACCGTGTCCAGCTTGCCCCGCCATTGGTAGTGCAGTTTTAACGATTCAGCCGCGTAATCCATGTTGAGCGCTCCTTTTCTTTCAAATCGGTAAAGGGAAGAACCATATAAAGGTTATGCTGGTAAATAGCCAGAGCCGCCGCAGGTCTTGCAAACCCGCCCCACATCCACATTCAATAGAGGGAGTTTTTTTAGATGCAGTCCTTTGCCCTGGCAGTCCGGGCATATGATGCAATCACCTTCAGGTTTTGGCTGTACGGAATTTGGATAAGTCTCCCGGTATCTTTGATACTGTTCCCATGTTTGCTCCGCGTTCCGTTTCATTTGTTCGTCTGTTATGATCGCGGCGCGTTCCAAAACGCCGGTTTCTTTTAACACTTTTTCAAAATCTTTATATCCTTTTGAAAGCCGGCTCAAGGGGATTTTCCTCTGCCTGCTATTCTTCTGGACGCAGAAAATATACGTGCCGTTTTCCCGCACCACCTGCACCTGACTCCCCGGTATTTCCTTCCAGCGGAACTGATATTCTTCCTTGCGGGAGTAGTGGAAGATCACGGTTTTCATATCATACTCCACCCAAATCAGCCCCAGATAAAATACGCGGTAAATAGCAAATGCTACAAGGCCGCCACACATAACTGCCACGGCCAGAAAGATCAGTCGTTCCTCATGGGATGTCTGTGGATAGAGAAAAGCATAGTATAGAGAAATACCCAACAACGGAACAAAGAAAACCGCAAAGACCAGGAATGTAACAATTTTTGAAAACCATCCCAGTGTGCATTTTTTCATATCCCATCACCTCACATAATAAGATTTGCTGACGCATTATTGTGGGCCTGCATAGTTTACTTCGCAAAACCAGCAGGCTAAGTATATCACACCCGGAGCAAAAAGGGAAGAGCGTGCAGCTACACCTTTCGCTCCGCCGCTCCCCCTTGCATTTCCTGCCCATTGTGATATAATTTCAAGGATATTTGCCAAGATTGGAGAATTCCCATGGATTATTTTCACCTGTCCGCCGGACAGGATACCATTGAGCGCATCAGCGCCCTGGGCCTTGCCCACCTGGGCGACGGCGTATATGAATTGATGGTGCGCTCCTGGCTGTGCCTCCACGGCAAGGCCACCAACGCCGGCCTGCACAAGGCCGCCGTCAAATACGTGGCCGCCCCCGCCCAGGCCAAGCTGGTACACGCCATCCTGCCGCTGCTCACCGAGGAGGAGCAGGGGGTGTACCGCCGGGGCCGCAACAGCCACACCGCCGCCGTCCCGAAGGGAGCCAGCGTGGGGGAGTACCACGCCGCCACGGCGCTGGAATCCCTGTTCGGCTGGCTGTACCTACAGGGAAAGACGGAGCGGCTCAACGAACTGTTTGACGCCATGATGGAGGAGGCCGATCATGCCCTTTGACTCGTCGGTGCAAAGTCCGCTCTACTCGGAACGGCCTTGCGGCCATTCCTCGTGCCGCTCCCTTGCACCTCCTCTCCCCACAAAGCCAAAGGACGGCTTTGCGGGGGCCCCAAAATTTGGTTGGGAGGAACAGCCTTATGCCTTTTGATGCTATTTTTATGACGGCCCTGGCCGGGGAGCTGCGGGATAAGCTCATCGGCGGCAAGGTGGATAAGCTCTACCAGCCCGCCCGGGACGAGGCGGTGCTCCATATGCGCGCGGGGCGGGACAACGTGCGGCTGCTGCTGTCCGCCAGCCCCGCCCACCCCAGGGCGCAGCTCACAAAGGTGCCCCGGGAGAATCCGGAGACTCCCCCCATGTTCTGTATGCTCCTGCGCAAGCACTTCACCGGGGCGCGGCTGCAGGAGCTGACCCAGCCCCCCATGGAGCGTCTGCTCGAAATCCGTTTCGAGACTCGGGACGAG
>JAIEFH010000240.1 GCA_029067025.1 Oscillospiraceae bacterium
GGCGTAGCGTGAATACAGTCGATACGTAAACTATAAATAAGGAGGAACCTGTTATGAATCTCAAACCCCTGTCTGACCGCGTGATCCTCAAGGCCCTGGAGGCCGAGGAGAAAACCAAGGGCGGCATCATCCTCACCTCCAACGCCAAGGAGAAGCCCGAGATGGCCGAAGTCGTGGCCGTGGGCCCCGGCGGCACGGTGGACGGCAAAGAGGTCGTCATGACCGTCAAGGTGGGCGACAAGGTGCTGACCAGCAAGTATTCCGGCACCGAGGTCAAGGTGGACGGCGAGGAGTACACCATCGTCCGTCAGAACGACATCCTGGCCATTGTCGAGTAAGTAAATGATTATAGTCCCCCCGAAGGGGGGGACTATAGAGCTTAAACTTTATTTGGAGGTAATGCGATATGTCTAAGATCATCTGCTACGGCGAGGAGGCCCGCCACGCCCTGGAGCGGGGCGTCAACCAGCTGGCCGACACCGTCAAGATCACCATGGGCCCCAAGGGCCGCAACGTCGTTCTCGACAAGAAGTTCGGCACCCCCCTCATCACCAACGACGGCGTGACCATCGCCAAGGAGATCGAGTTGGCCGACCCCTTTGAGAACATGGGCGCTCAGATCGTCAAAGAGGTCTCCACCAAGACCAACGACGTGGCCGGCGACGGCACCACCACCGCCACCCTGCTGGCCCAGGCCATCATCCGCGAGGGCCTGAAGAACCTGGCCGCCGGCGCCAATCCCATGGTCATGAAGAAGGGCATCTCCAAGGCCACCGAGACCGCCATCGAGGCCATCAAGGGCCACTCCAAGCCCGTGTCCGGCACCTCCGACATCGCCCGCGTGGGCGCCATCTCCTCCAGCGACGAGGCCATCGGCACCCTGATCGCCGAGGCCATGGAGAAGGTCAGCCACGACGGCGTCATCACCGTGGAGGAGTCCAAGACCGCCGAGACCTACAGCGAAGTGGTCGAGGGTATGCAGCTCGACCGGGGCTACATCACCCCCTATATGGTCACTGACACCGAGAAGATGGAGGCCGTGCTGGACGACGCCCTCATCCTGCTCACCGACAAGAAGATCTCCTCCATCCAGGACCTGCTGCCCATCCTGGAGCAGGTGGCCCAGTCCGGCCGCCGTCTGCTCATCGTGGCCGAGGACGTGGAGGGCGACGCCCTGTCCACCCTGCTGGTCAACAAGCTGCGCGGCACCCTGAATGTGTGCTGCATCAAGGCCCCCGGCTTCGGCGACCGCCGCAAGGAAATGCTGGAGGACATCGCCATCCTCACCGGCGGCACCGTGATCTCCTCCGACCTGGGCATGGAGGTCAAGGAGGCCACCATGGATATGCTGGGCCGCGCCCGCCAGGTGAAGGTTCAGAAGGAGACCACCATCATCGTGGACGGCGAGGGCTCCTCCGACGCCATCTCCGCCCGCGTGGGCCAGATCCGCAAGGCCATCGAGACCACCACCTCCGACTACGACAAAGAGAAGCTCCAGGAGCGTCTGGCCAAGCTGGCCGGCGGCGTGGCCATCATCCGTGTCGGCGCCGCTACCGAGGCCGAGATGAAGGAGAAGAAGCTGCGCATCGAGGACGCGCTGAACGCCACCCGGGCCGCTGTGGAAGAGGGCATCGTGGCCGGCGGCGGCACCGCCTATGTGGACGCCATCCCCGCCGTGGAGAAGCTGGTGAGCACCCTGGAGGGCGACGAGAAGACCGGCGCCAACATCGTGGCCAAGGCCCTGACCGAGCCCATGAAGCAGATCGCCGCCAACGCCGGCATCGACGGCTCTGTGGTGCTGGAGCGCGTGAAGTCCGCCGGGAAGAACGGCTATGGCTTCGACGCCTACAAGGAGGAGTACTGCGACATGATCGCCTCCGGCATTGTGGATCCCACCAAGGTGACCCGCTCCGCCCTGGAGAACGCCGCCTCCGTGGCCGCCGTGTTGCTGACCACCGAGTCCCTGGTGGCCGACAAGCCCGAGCCCCCCGCTCCCGCGGCTCCCGCCGCGCCCGACATGGGGATGTACTAAGAGAACGCTGAGGGATTGAACGGGGATGTAGGCCACCCGGTCCGCCGGGAGAGCAGCATAAACA
>JAIEFH010000241.1 GCA_029067025.1 Oscillospiraceae bacterium
ATTTTGCGCATCGCTGGTGGCCGGGCGCATCTGTTTCAGCAATTGTCCGTTTCGTCAGCGGTCTAAAAGTTCTTTTTGACTCTTTTCCTTACAAGAAAAAGAACAAGAACGTCCGGTTCGGCGCTCACGCCTCGATGAACATCTCTTTGCCTTCGGCGCACTCAGGGCAGACCCAGCCTTCGGGCAGGTTCGCGAACAGGGTGCCGGGGGCCACCTCTGCGTCGGGGTCGCCCAGCTCGGGCACGTATTCGTAGCCGCAGCCGCCGCACACGTAGCGCGGGCCGATGGGTTCCGCCTTGGGAGCGGGAGGCCGCTTCATCTTCACCATGGGAGGCGCGGGCTGCTTCTCCTCCAGGCCCAGGGCCTCGGCCAGCAGGGGCAGGATCTCGTTCACGTCGCCCACGATGCCGTAGTCGCAGTTCTTGAAGATGGGGGCGTTGGAGCTCTTGTTGATGGCCACGATGGTGGAGGCGTCCTTGATGCCCTTCAGGTGCTGGACCGCGCCGGAGATGCCGCAGGCAATGTAGAGATTGCCCTTGAACTTCTGGCCGGACATACCCACGTAGCGGTTGAGGGGGACGAACTTGTGGGTTTCAGCCACGGGACGGCTGGAGCCAATCGCTGCACCAGCAGCGATGGCCAAATCCTCGATGAGCTTCATATTCTCCTTGGAGCCGATGCCCTGGCCGGCGGACACCACCCGCTCCGCCTGGGCGATGGGGGTGTCGATGGGGATGCCCACAGAGAAGTCGTAGCCGTCCTTTTTCAGCGCGGCTACCAGGGTGTCTACCCGCTCACGGGCGTCCCCCTCCTTGAGGATCATGCCCTTGCGCACGCCGGTGATGGGGGCGGGCTTCTTGGCGACGCTGGACGAGCCGCCGGCGCTCTTGGGGGGCTTGCCCATGATGGACGCGCCGATGACCATCCGCTGCACCTCGCTGGTGCCCTCGTAGATGGTGGTGATCTTGGCGTCCCGGTACATCCGCTCCACGTCCATGCCCTTGAGGAAGCCGGTGCCGCCGAAGATCTGCACCGCGTCGTTGGTGACCTCCAGGGCGATCTCGGAGGCGTACAGCTTGGCCATGGCGGCGTCCACGCTGTAGGGCTCGTGGGCCTCCTTCTTCTCGGCGGCGGAGTACACCAGCATCCGGGCGCACTTCAGCTTGGTGGCCATGTCGGCCAGCTTGAAGGTGATGGCCTGGTTAAAGCCGATGGGCTTGCCAAACTGGACGCGTTCTTTTGCGTACTCCACGGCGGACTCGTAGGCCCCCTGGGCAATGCCCAGGGCCTGGGAGGCGATGCCGATGCGCCCGCCGTCCAGGGTGGCCATGGCGATCTTGAAGCCCTGGCCCTCCTTGCCCAGCAGATTCTCCTTGGGCACCTTCACGTCGTCGAAGTTGAGCTGGCAGGTCTCGGAGGAGCGGATGCCCATTTTATCATAGTGGGGCTCAAAGGTAAAGCCCTTCCAGCCCTTTTCCACGATAAAGGCGGAGATGCCCCGGGTGCCGATGTCCGGGGTGGTGACGGCAAAGACCACATAGGTGTCCGCCACGCCGCCATTGGTGATGAAAATTTTCTGGCCGTTGAGCAGCCAGTGGTCGCCCTTGTCGATGGCAGTGGTCTCAGTGCCGCCCGCGTCGGAGCCGGCGTTGGGCTCGGTGAGGCCGAAGGCGCCGATCTTCTCGCCCTTTGCCAGGGGAACCAGGTACTTCTGCTTCTGCTCCTCGGTGCCGAAGGCGAAGATGGGCCAGGTGCCCAGGGACACATGGGCGGACAGGATGACGCCCGTGCCGCCGTCCACCCGGGACAGCTCCTCCACGGCGATGGCGTAGCTCATCACGTCGAGCCCCGCGCCGCCGTACTCCTTGGGGTAGGGGATGCCCATCAGCCCCATTTCGGCCAGCTTCTTCACGGCCTCGGCGGGGAATTTGCTCTCCTGGTCCATGAGGATGGCATTGGGTTTCACCTCCGCCTCGGCGAAGGCGCGGATCTTGGCGCGCAGCTCCTCGTGGGCCTGTGTGGTCTGGAACAACATAGAGTGACCTCCTTTGAGTAGTGTAAGACAGCAATAATAGGAATCATTATCCACTAACCCAAATGTACCATGGCAGGGCCGGTTTGTCAACGTGAATTATTGTGTTTGCACAAAAAATTAGAGGGATAGTTTCGCCGTACCGACGAAACTTCCAAAAAATCTGGTTGCGTTTCCCTGCGGGGAGTGATATGATAAAATATCTGAATCAATAAAAAGGGAGCGAATGGCATGGAACACAGCGGCTGGAACCAATATTACCCCCGCCCCCAGCTCCGGCGGGACAGCTTTTTTCCCATCAACGAGGGCTGGAC
>JAIEFH010000242.1 GCA_029067025.1 Oscillospiraceae bacterium
TCTTGCATGATATGTTCCCCCATAACTTGTACTGGCTGGGTGCTCTGGGATGGTGCAACAGATAATTACAGATTATCGTTTATTTCAGTATAGCATAATACATTTAAAATTTCTACAACCTTTGAGAAAATTTTACCAAGAAAGGTCAAAAATGACAAGGGACATTACCCTGAGATATATCCATAATACTAGACACCAAGTTCTGCTTTCAATTATGAAGCAAGATTCCGGCAACATTAGGTTCAAATCTCCATTTGCATTAAATTTGCAAAGCCGATAAAATAGGATAAAAAGAGAAGGGAATAGACAACAAATCCCCCACTTTTGGGCCGCTTTGCAACGAGAGCCGCAACGCATTGATACTACTGGGTTTGCACAAAAAAACGACCTTCGAGTTATGAGTTCTTTTTACAAAAACTCATAACCCGAAGGTCGTAGGTTCAAATCCTGCCCCCGCAACCATAAAAACCGCTGATTTCGTGAGAAATCGGCGGTTTCTCTTGTCAAAAAGTTCGAGGGCGGTTTTTGCTGATGCTTATCTGATGCTTATTTTTTGCTTTCTCTTTTTTCTCTGATGCAGGTGTTGGAGGGAGCTGCGCCAAAAAAGCGGGAAAGAGCTGCCGCTCCTCCCCGCTTTCGCAAAACTCAAATCTCCCAAAAAGTTACCGCTCCCGTGACCGGGGGATGCCCCGGCCCGCGCTGTAAACGCCGCCCAGCTTCTCCACGCTGGTCCGTTTGTGGTCGTCCAGGGCGTGTCCGTACTTGTCCAGTGTGACGGACGGGGTGGCGTGTTCTAGCAGTCGGGAGAGCGTCACCACGTCCATCCCCTGCTCCAGTGCCCTCGTAGCGAAGGTATGGCGCAGCGAATGAAAGTTGGCGTCCGGGATACCGGCCTGCCGAACGCAGCGCTTGAACAGATCCTGATAGGTACGCGGCTCGTAGGGCTGGCCGTTTTCCTGGCAGAACACATAACCATCCGGGTTGTAACCCGGATTTTGCTTTTGCAGGGACATCTGGATCGTGTGGTAATCTAAAAAATCCTGATACAACCCGTCCATGATGAATAGATTGCCTGCCGAGGTCTGATAGTTGTCCCAGGTCTCCCAGTCGGAATTGTAATCAGGAAACACAGGGCAGCCGAGGGTGTACACAGGCACATTAGAGACGCTGCCCATAATGGTGGCCGCATCCGCAGAGGAGATCGCGTAGAAGATGGCCAGACGGAGGTTCAAGTCGCCGCCCACCACGCTGTTGCTGCTCATATTGGCTTCCAGATAGGCTACATCGTTGCCGGGCAGCTTGGCCATGGCAAAACCATCGCCCTGGATCTGCTCAATGTAGGCGGGAGGGACATTCTGGCTCATGCTGGTGGTGCTTGTCTGGAGCGCGGCGACCTTCTGGGCGTCCTCAACAATGTACTGAACAGTGATCTGGTCCACAGTGGCGTACTGGCCCCGCTGCATCTTCGAAGCGTCGGTCTGCCAATAGTTCTCGTACTTCTCCATCTTAACGTGGGCGCCGCTCTCAAAGCTGACGAGCTTATACGGGCCGGTGCCGCACTCTTCTTCCGTCAGGTTACCTCTTTGACCGGGATGGTTTTGACTCCCAGACAGAAGTACGCGATATGGAACACCCAGACGCACCCCAGCACGATCCGCCCCACCGGCACCGCGTGCATCATGATAAAGCCGATGGACATGAGGATGGTGACGGTGACCATGATCTTCACCTTGGTTTTGCGGGTCATGCCCTTGCCCTGGACGTAGCTTTCCAGATTGTTTTTGTACAGCCTGGTGTTGATGAACCAGTTGTTGAGTTTCTCGGAACTCCGGGCGAAGCAGAACGCCGCCAGCAGCAAAAACGGGAAGGACGGCAGCAGAGGCAGCACAGCCCCCACCGCGCCCAGGGCCACACCGATACAGCCCAAAATGATGTACAATACTTTTTTGATGGTCATACCTGACACTCCAATCTTTTCTTTTCCTTTTTTGTCTCAATGAGGTGCCGCACCGCCGCCACCGGGTGATGGAACATCATCCTCGGCCCGGAAAAGCGCATGACGGCCCGGATTTTCTCCCGCATCTCCGGCCCATAGCAATGTACCGTGCAGTTGGAGCAGAAGGTCTTGGACTCCATGAACGGGCACTTGTCGCTGCGCTGGCGGGCATAGTCCGCCAAGGCGGCGCAGTCGGTGCACAGCTCCTTTGTGCGGTGGTTTTTCCGGCAGTAGAGGGCGATCATCTGGGAGACCATGGCCTTCTCCCGCTCGCGTTTGGTGGCAACATCCTGCTTCATCAGCTCATCCTCCCGTTCTCCACCGAGTAGACCTTGTCGGCAATGCGCATCGTGGACTGACGGTGGGACACCAGGATCACCGTTTTGTCCTCCCGCTCCTCGCCCAGGGCGCGGAGGATGGCCGCTTCATTCAGGCTGTCCAGGTTGCTGGTGGGTTCGTCCAGCAGCATCAGCGGCGCACCGTGGAGGAAGGCGCGGGCCAGCCCCAGCCGCTGCCGTTCGCCGCCAGAGAGGGTGTCGCCCAGCTCGCCCACCGGGGTGTCATAGCCCTGGGACAGGGTCATGATAAAGTCGTGAACGGATGCCTTTTTGCAGGCGGCGATGATTTCCTCGTCGGTGGCGTCCAGCTTGGCGATGCGCAGGTTGTTTTTGATGCTGTCGTGGAACAGGTGGGTGTCCTGGGTGACAAAGCTCTCCATATCTCGGAGGTTAGCGGTATTGATCCTGCCCACATCTACGCCGGACAGCTTCACCGCGCCGTGTTTTGACTCCCAGAACCGCATGAACAGCTTCAGCAGGGTGGATTTCCCGCTGCCGCTGCGGCCCACAACGCCCACCACCGAGTGTTCGGGCACATCCACAGAAATACCGTCCAAAATCGTCTCGCCGCCGTAGGAGAAGGTGACGTCCTCCGCGTCAGCGCCGGAAAATGTAATCGTCTCCTGTCCAGCGATCTCGTCCACCACCGGGGTCTCGTCCAGGATGTCCAGCACCCGGTTTCCGGCGGCAAAAGTGCTTTGCAGGGTGCTGCCCAGATTGGCCAGGGCAATGCAGGGCCCGAAGGAGCTCATGAGGGCGATGGTGGGTATCAGCACCCCGTCAACCCCTACCGTGCCGGCCTGGTACAGCAGAGTAGCGGCAAACAGCATAGCCAAGTCAAAGGCCAGAATCACCGTATTGGCGGACGCAAGGCTCACGCCTGCAGTGCGTTTCATCCGGGCCTCGTCGGCGGAAAGGGCATCGGTGCGACTATTCATCTCGGTCAGCCGCACCGTCCCCTGTCCGTACTGGATGGTCTCGGGCAGACCCCGCAGGCTGTCCAGCACGAAGGCGCTGAGCTCGCCGGATTTGGTGCGGAATTTCAGACCGTCGTCTCCACTGAGCCTGGACGTGATCAGCGGGACGATGACGCCCACTGTGATGTACGCGGCCAGCGCCAACAGGCCCAGCACCCAGTGAAATGTGGAATTCGTGCTGGAGCAGCTCACCCAGGCCAAGCTGGAGTGCGCCGATCCGCTGGTCCTCATCGAGCAGCGGCTGGACTTCTCCTGCTGGGTCCCGGAGGGCTTTGGCACCGGGGACTGCCTCATCGTGGCGGACAAGTTGCTCCACATCATCGACTTCAAGTACGGTCAAGGTGTGCTGGTGGAGGCCGAGGAGAATCCCCAGATGATGCTGTATGCCTTGGGCGCGCTCCGGCTGTTCGACTCCCTCTACGACATCACCGAGGTGAGCATGAGCATCTACCAGCCCCGCCGGGAGAATGTGTCCACCTGGACGATCTCGGTGGACGAGCTGAACGCCTGGGCGGAGAACACCCTCAAGCCCAAGGCGGAGCTGGCCCACAAGGGCGAGGGTGAGTATCTCCCCGGCTCCTGGTGCCAGTTCTGCAAGGCGGCGGTAAAGTGCCGCGCCCGCGCCGAGGAGAAGCTCCAGCTTGCCCGGTTCGAGTTCGCTCCGCCTCCACTCCTATCGGACGAGGAGATCGAGGAAATCCTCGCCAAACTGGATGACCTGACCAAGTGGGCCAGCGAGATTCAAGCCTACGCCCAGGACGCCGCCATCAACCACGGAAAGGTATGGCGGGGCTTCAAGCTGGTGGCTACCCGCACCAACCGCCGCTACACAGACGAGGAGGCCGTGATCCAGGCCGCGAAGGATGCCGGGTACACCGACATTTTCAGAAAGAGCCTCATCCCCATCACCGAGATGGAGAAGTTGATGTCCAAGAA
>JAIEFH010000243.1 GCA_029067025.1 Oscillospiraceae bacterium
GCGGTTCCAGGACACGGCCCGCCGCAACGGTTACCACACCTGGTCGGCCTGGGATGCCCAGGGCCGCGAGTGGAAGTTCCAGCGGGACGTGAGCATCGCGGGGCCGGACAGCGAAAAGTGCGAGATGGTCACGCCGATCCTGACCTACGCCGACATGGACACCCTCCAGGAGCTGGTGCGGCGGCTGCGCAAGGCCGGGGCCAAGAGCGACGCCACCAGAGGGTGCGGGGTCCACATCCACATCGGGGCCAAGGGCCACACCGCCCAGACCCTCCGCAACCTGGCGAACATCATGGCCAGCCATGAGAGCCTTTTGGCGGACGCCCTCGCCCTCGACCGGGGCCGGATGAACCGCTACTGCCGGACGGTCAATCCCCGGTTCATACAGACGGTCAACCAGCGCAAGCCCAGCACCATGAGCGACCTGGCGGACATTTGGTACACCAGCAACAACGCCAGCTACGGCAGGAGCCAGCACTACAACGACAGCCGCTACCATATGCTCAATCTTCACGCCACCTTCACCAAAGGCACGGTCGAGTTCCGCCTTTTCCAGTTCGAGGCTCCGGCAGACGGCAAGCAGAACGGCCTTCACGCAGGGCAGCTCAAGAGTTACATCCAGCTTTGCCTCGCGCTGAGCCAGATGGCAAAGACGGTCAAGACCGCCAGCCCCAAGCCCCAGCAGAACGACAACCCCAAGTACGCCATGCGCACCTGGCTCCTCCGCCTGGGCTTCATCGGCGAGGAGTTCGCCACCGCCCGCGACCTGCTCACCCGCCGCCTCGCTGGGGACGCCGCCTTCCGCAACGGGCGCGCCGCTTGAAGGCATTAGCCGCAGGCCCCCTAAACCCGCCACAGAGCGGGCTTTAGGTGGTAGAAGGGCAAGCGCCCAACGGAAAGGAAGGTACAGAACATGGCAAACGCGAAACGGTACTACATCGCCTACGGCAGCAACCTCAACATCCCGCAGATGCGGATGCGCTGCCCAGGGGCGCGGGTCATCGGCACCTCGGTCATCCCCGACTACGAGCTACTGTTCAAGGGGAGCAAGACCGGCTCCTACCTCACCATTGAGCCGAAGGCCGGGGCCAGCGTTCCGGTGGCGGCATGGGAGGTCAGCGAGGCGAACGAGGCGGCGCTGGACCGCTACGAGGGCTACCCCGACTTCTACTACAAGGCCAAGATGGTGCTGCCCATTAAGGGCATCCGCTCCGGCAAGGTTCGCCGCCGCAGGGTGTTCGTCTACATCATGCACGAGGAGCGGAGCCTCGGCCTGCCCTCCGCCCACTATGTGGCGGTCTGCCGTGAGGGGTACGATGCCTTTGGCTTCGGCCAACGGTACTTGACCGACGCCATCCAGCGGAGCATGGAGGGGATGAAATGAAAGACAACATTTTTCGGATTTCGGTCTGCCCCAGGTGCGGACAAACCTACACCGCGCCTCCAGCCACGGCCAGGGACGGCTCCGGCCCCATCTGCCCGGACTGCGGCACCAGGGAGGCGCTGGAGAGCATCGGGGTGGACGCCGCCGAGCAGGACAAGATCATCGACACCATCCACCGCTGCCGGAGAG
>JAIEFH010000244.1 GCA_029067025.1 Oscillospiraceae bacterium
GTCCAGCTTCAATACTGCCATAAATGCTTCCGTCGGCATTTGGACGGTACCCAAACTCCTCATCTTCTTCTTGCCCTCTTTCTGCTTCTCCAGCAGCTTCTTCTTCCGGGTGATGTCGCCGCCGTAGCACTTGGCCAGCACGTCCTTGCGCAGGGCCTTCAGCGTCTCCCGGGCGATGACCTTGCCGCCAATGGCCGCCTGGATGGGCACCTCGAACATCTGGCGGGGGATGTTCTCCTTCAGCTTTTCGCAGATGCGCCGGGCCCGCTTGTACGCCTTGTCCCGGTGGGCGATAAAGGACAGCGCGTCCACCTGGTCGCCGTTGAGCAGCAAGTCCACCTTCACCAGATCGGAGGGGCGGTACTCGTCCAGCTCGTAGTCCAGGGAGGCGTAGCCCCGGGTTTTGGCCTTCAGCGTATCGAAAAAGTCGTAGATGATCTCATTGAGCGGCATCAGGTACCGGATTTCCACCAGGTTGGTGTCCAGATACTGCATATCCTTGTACTCGCCGCGCCTGTCCTGGCACAGGGGCATGATATTCCCCACGTAGTCCGGGGGCGAAATGATCGATACGTTGGCATAGGGCTCCATGGCCTGCTTGATGGAGCCGGGATCGGGGTAGTTGTGGGGATTGTCCACCCGAATCAGAGTACCGTCCGTTTTTGTCACCTCATAAATTACCGAGGGTAATGTAGTGATGAGATCCAAATCGAACTCCCGCTCCAGCCGCTCCTGGATGATCTCCATATGAAGCATGCCCAAAAAACCGCAGCGGAATCCAAAGCCCAGCGCAATAGAGGATTCCGGCTCGAAGGACAGAGAGGCGTCGTTGAGCTGGAGCTTTTCCAGGGCGTCCCGCAGGTCGGGGTACTTGGAGCCGTCCTCGGTGTACACGCCGCAGTACACCATGGACTGGGCGGGCCGGTAGCCGGGCAGGGCCTCGGCGGTGGGCCGCTCCACCCCGGTGATGGTGTCGCCCACCCGGGTATCCTTCACCGTCTTGATGGACGCGGTAAACCAGCCCACCTCGCCGGCGGACAGCTCTTTCGCGCTCTCCATGCCGAGCGGGCGCAAATAGCCGCAGTCCAGCACGGTGTACTGGGCCCCGGAAGCCATGAGCCGCACCTGCATCCCCGGTTTGATGGTTCCCTCCATCACCCGGAAGTATACGATAACACCCAGATAGGGGTCGTACTGGCT
>JAIEFH010000245.1 GCA_029067025.1 Oscillospiraceae bacterium
TTGGCCTGGGCAAAGGAAACCGGCGTCACCGGCTTTAACGCCACCATGCCCCACAAGGAGGATTTGATCCCCCTGCTGGATGAAATCGATCCCACCGCGCAGGTCATGGGCGCAGTGAACACCGTCTGCCTCCGGGAAGGGAAGTGGGTGGGCTTCAACACCGACGGGGGCGGTTTTATCGCCGCCCTGGAGCACGAGCTCCACGTCAGCCCCGCCGGAAAAACCGTCACCCTACTGGGTGCGGGGGGCGTGGCCAAGGCGTCGGCCTATGCGCTGGTGCGGGCCGGGGCAGAGCGGGTGTACGTCTGCAACCGAACGCCGGAGAGGGCAGAAGCCCTGTGCTCCATGGACCCGTCAGGCTGTCTGACCCCCGCGAGGTTCGACCCGGACACGCTGCGCAGCCGGGCAAAGCAGTCTGCCCTGCTGGTGAACTGCACCAATCTGGGTATGGAGGGCTGTCCCAGCCAGTTTGTGGATTTTTCCTTCCTGGACGCCCTGCCGAACGGTGCGGCGGTATATGACCAGATCTATCATCCTGCGGAAACCGCCCTGATCCGGGAGGCCCGGCGCCGGGGGCTGAATGCCGAAAACGGTCTTTCCATGCTGGTGTGGCAGGCAGTGCTGGCGCTGGAGCACTTTCTGGACCGGCCCCTGGACCGCAGGGCTATGGCCGGGGCGGCCACCGCGGCCCTGCGCCCACGATAATTGGAGGGATGCCTCATGATGAAAAAAGTACTTAAGATCATTGCAGCCTTTTGCGGGATCGTTGCCCTGCTCCTGGTCATCTGTGCCGTCAACCACCAGATCCAGCGCAAGCGGGAGGAGCCGCTTTTCTCTCCCCTTGGCCAGACCGTCATGATCGACGGCAGGCAGATGAGCGTCTATGTGGAGGGCGAGGGCGAACACACCCTCGTGTTCCTGTCCGGCGGCGGCACCTGCTCCCCTATCCTGGACTTTAAGGCCCTGTACTCCCAGCTTACCGACACCTGCCAAATCGCGGTGGTGGAGAAATTCGGCTACGGGTTCAGCGACGTGACGGACAAGAGCCGGGACATTGACACCGTCCTGGAACACACCCGGGCCGCGCTGACAGCGGCGGGACTGAAAGCGCCCTATGTCCTGTGTCCCCACTCCATGTCCGGGATCGAGGCGCTGTACTGGGCGCAGAAATACCCGGACGAGGTGTCCGCCATCGTCGGCCTGGATATGTCCACCCCCGCCGCCTATGAGAAGCTGAACATCAGTGGGCCCCTGCTGCGGCTGCTCCAGTTTGCCGCCTCTGCGGGCATCACGCGGCTGATCCCCGGCCTTTCCGACAGCTATGCCATCCAAAGCGGGGCGCTGTCCGAACACGAAGAAGCCGTTTACCGCGCCATATTCTACCGCCGTACCATGACCGCCGACATGGTAAACGAGACCCTGTGCGTCAAGAACAGCGCCAAGCTGGTGTCGCAGGGAGAGATCCCGTCCATCCCCTTCCTGCTGTTCTGCTCCGACGGGAGCGGCGGCACCGGGTTCTCCAAGGAGGATTGGCGGGCCATTCAGTCTGAATTCGCCGCGGAGTGCGCGGACGCCCAACTGGTCGAGCTGGACTGCGGCCATTACGTCCACGACTTTGAATACGAGCGCATCGCGGCGGAAATCAAAGACTTCCTGAACAGATAAGGAGACGCTATGGAGCTTTCAGCCAACGCGAAGATCAACCTCACCCTGGACATTCTGCGCCGCCGGGAGGACGGCTACCACGACCTCCAGATGGTGATGCAGTCCGTCACCCTGGCGGACGCGCTCACCGTGGCCCCCGCCCAGGGGGCGGAGGGCCAAGCCTCCTCTGACCTCCACTTCCTGCCCACCGGAGGCAAAAACCTGGCCCAGATGGCCGCCGCCGCCTTTCGCCAGGCCACCGGCCTGGGGGGCGAGGTGGACGTGACCATCCAAAAGCGCGTCCCCGTGTGCGCGGGGCTGGCCGGGGGCAGCGCCGACGCCGCCGCCGTGCTGCGGGCCATGAACGATCTTACCGGGGCGGGGCTGTCCCCCGCTGAGCTGGCGAAAATCGGGGAAAGGGTTGGCTCCGACGTGCCATTCTGCGTGCTGGGGGGCACCGCCCTGGCTGAGGGCCGGGGGGAACTGCTCACCCCGCTCTCCCCGCTTCCCCCCTGCCATAT
>JAIEFH010000246.1 GCA_029067025.1 Oscillospiraceae bacterium
AGGGGCAGGCCCACCGCAAGGCGCACCGTGGCGGAGGTCAGCCCATGCACATTCAGTTCACGGGCCACCGCCGCCAGGGTGAGGATATAATAGTCGTCGTCCCCGGTCTTGTCGGCAGCAAACTCCTTGTGGCCCGCGCCGATCAGGTAGTACCGCCCGCCGTAGACCAGCAGATCGTCCTTAAACACCGGCTCGGTGTCGTAAGCGGTCAGCCCTGCGGGAAAACAGCAGTTTGCGGTCTTGATGTTGCCATAGCCGTTGTCAATGCCGATGATCTTCATGCCCTGATACTCCTTCACCGGCTCCATTCCTCCTTTCGATGTGTCAGCCCTAACTGCCGTTGGAGCGTGTCGTTTACGTCCTTGCCATAGGGCGGCGGTCTGTTCAGCACCGTGTACTTGTTCCCCAGGCCCTCCATGATTCCAGCCGCCGCTTCCCGGCCCACCTCGTCATTATCCAGGTGGAGGTAGAGCGTTTTGGTGCCGGGGTGGTCTTGGAGGTACTGGCTGAGAGCGAGAGGGATAACAAATTCCTTTTTTTGCTTGAATACTCCGGCCAGGGAAAGAAGGGCGTCCTGCCGCCAGTCCCGGCCTTTCATTTTCAGCAAAGTGGCGTAGCTCAACAGGTCAACAGCCGATTCAAACAGGTGAACGCTGGGGGCGCTGGGATTCTCCACGATGGAGAACGAGTACCGCTTATCACTGCCGGTAGCCTCGCCCTTGAAGTCCCCCACGGTGCCGCGCAGGGCGGCATACCGGGGCTGGCCTTTCAGGTCGCGGCCCACAAACACGACATTGTGATAGGGCTGGCCTTCGTATAAGCGCCCGGTCTGGATGCAATAGTCGATCAGGTTATAGTCAATACCCCGCCCGTGAAGATAGCTGACGGCGTGGGTGGCGCACCGGCTGGGCGGGGGCAGGGACAGCACCTTGGGTTCCTGCTTTTTGGGCTGGGCCTGGGGTGCGTGGGGCATAGGGGAAAAGTTCTTCCCAACAAGGGCCTCCACCGCCTGGGTAAAAGAAAAGCCCTGAACTTTGATAAGGTAGTCCAGAGCTGTTTTGCCGCCGATTCCACGGGAAAACCAATTCCATTTTCCGTTGCTGATTTTCAGACTGTCATGCTCACGGGTGCAATAGGTGTTGCCACCGACGCGGACAAGCTGGTGGGGATCATACCGCTGGAGGTAGGTCAGCAGATCAAGCTCCTTGGCCTGGGTGATTTGCTCCGGCGTAACGTAGCCCATCTACCGTCCCTCCCGCTGGCTCTTTTCCTTTTCAGCCCGTATCACAGCGTCGGCGCGGGCTTCGATTACCTCCCGCACATCGTCCATGTGGTGAGTTTCCGTCTTGTCCCACTCCTTGTAAACGTCCGCCAGCGGGGTCTTGGATTTCAGCAGCGCCCTGGCTTGGGCATCCGTCAGTTCCAGTGCCGACATTTCGATTACAATGTCCTCCCGGACGGTGTACTCGGCGGCATGATTCAGGATTTCGCCAGGGGGCTGGCCCAACAGCCAGTCCCGATACCGCACCTGTTCGGCGCTCATCCGCTGGTATAGCTTGGTCAGCAGATCGGGGTTTGCCATATTCATCAGCTCCTTTTGAAGATAGTAATAGCCGGTAGACTTTCGGATTGAAAATCTACCGGCTATGTACGGGTTCCTGTTGTATCAGGGCGAAAATAATGGTATAATTTCTGCAAATGCAAAATTGTGTATGGAGGTGTCCCATGACGGATCGTGAATATATCCCAGCCGCAAAGAAAACGGTGTATATGAATAAGCAGATGTTCGCCACCATCATGTGTATGATACCCGCAGGAAAGCTCACCACCCAGGAAGCCCTCTGCGAGATGTGGGCCAAACGGAAGGGCGCGGACTACTGCGAGATTGAAAGCAGCGGCATCATGCCATTTGATAAAAGGATGTTCTGGACGCCCACCGATGTTCAGCGGGTGGACTTTATCACGGAGATCAAAGACTATGGCAAGGTCGATACGGAAAGCCTGATCCCTTACTGGCGCATGATCTCTCTCCGGGGGACGTTGATAGACTATGGCCGCTATTTTGACAAAGAAGCCCAAAAGATGCTTTTGGAGCGGGAGGGCCATGTGATCGAACAACCTGATCCCAATAAACGGCTGTATCGGGTTCAAAATTATAAAGCGGCGCTTTTTGACTTGAACAAGCTGATTATCAAAGAATAAAAACTCTGTTCGCTAAAATAGGAATACATATCTATCAGCAGGGAATGTGTAAGGAGTGATACATGGTGGCATCAACTACAAAAAATACCAACATAGAACCGTGGCGATTGCAAGAGCTTACAAATATACTTAATTCTATTGAAGATGACATAGCCGCCGCAATATCCGCCAAACAAATAATGACTGGGAATGATTATTGCAATATTGTACTTCGTTCCGCAGGAAAGGCCATTGTCAGTATGCGAGAAATCATTTGCTTAGTATCTTGTGGTTATCCAGATGGTGCATTGTCTATTTCAAGGAATCTCTATGAACAGCTTATCATATTAGCTTTTTTTGAAAGTAAACATCAAGATCAAGATTTTCAGAATTACGTTGAAGATTATGGTATAGATTATGATATTCAACGCTACAAAGCGTTAATTTATGAATGCGAGAATTGCTTGCAAAATTCTGAACGGATTACAGAGTTAAAAGAAGAATTGGCAAAGGTAAAGCGTACAGCGCATAACTCGACTGGCCGAGGGACATACTGGTGGGCTGGTTGTTCCACGTTTGCAAATCTTACTAATTCAGTAATAGAGTCGATGCAAGAGCAAAACGTGCAGTTTTTTCTTCATAGATTGCATTTGCATTATAAGAGAGCGTGTGTGGCCTTACACGCCAGTTGTATTGGAAATACTCTACGGTTAGGGAGCAATCCTGATTTTGCTGGTATTGATACTACGCCTACAGAAAAAGGCCATGCACTCCCACTTTGGTTTGCAACAATCTCATTAGGATATATTCTTGGTGTGACATTTTCTATGCTTGAATTAGAATATGAACACTACGAACAATCACTAAATGAACTTTCAACCTTTTATGATAATAAAGAGAAGGATTAAGTTGACCGTCATATAAGGGGGGCGGCGTTGGTTATGTGCCAACGCCGCCCCTTTGTCATAGGATGCCAGCCTTTTTGAGATAGCCCACGCTGTCATAGCAGCCCCGGAAATAGACCGATTGCATTTCAATTTCCACAAGCTGGTTTTGCAGGCCCACCACCTGAATGAGCGCCGCGCACTCCTGTTCCGTCAGCGCCGCCGCCTTTTCAGTGTCGAATACATCCATCACCTTGGGATATTGCTCATAAATGCTTTCGATTTTGTCCTGAATAGAACGGTAGTCTTTGTCCGTCTTGGGCAGTTTTGCGATGATGGTACTCAAATACTCCTGAAACGCTGTGCCCTGGGCGTCTACAAAGGTTTCAAACTTAATTTTGTTAGACACCATTTTCACCTCCGCCTGTTTACTGTAGCCATTATACATCATGCCCACTGACACGGCAAATGTGCGTTTGT
>JAIEFH010000247.1 GCA_029067025.1 Oscillospiraceae bacterium
ACGCCAACGGCAGCACCATTGTGAACAATAAGCCCAAGTCCGAGTTTATCATCAAGCCGGAGACGGCCTATTATATCAACTCCATGCTCACCAACGTGGTCACCTCGGGCACCGGCACCGGGGCCCGCATCGCCGGCCAGACCGTGGCGGGCAAGACGGGCACCACCAACGACGTGTATGATTACTGGTTCTGCGGCTACACCAAGTATTACACTGCCGCTGTGTGGACGGGCTATCCCAACGGAGAGGTCATCAACTATAATCATCGCAATCCCGGGGTTCCTCTGTGGCAGAAGGTGATGACCATCCTCCACGAGGACAAGGAAAACGTGGCCTTCGATGTGCCCGGCACGCTGAACACCTATTCCGTCTGTCTCGACTGCGGAAAGCTGGCCACCTCCGACTGTGGGCAGGACGTCCGGGGCAACCGGACCCAGACCTTCCGCCTGTTTGCCGCCGACGCGCCCACCGGCTTCTGCGAGTGCCACAAGCAGGTGAAGGTCTGCGTGGACAGCCCCATTCTGGACGCTAACGGCGTGCCCAGCGGCCGCTACTACCTGGCCGGGGAGTTCTGCCCGGAGGAGAGCGTCAAAACCGTCACCATGGTGGACTATGAACGGGAGCTGGCCAAGCCCGGTCTGGGAATCGGGGACGCCAGCGCCCTGCTGAACTGGTACGAGCTTCTCCCGGAAGAGCTTCGGTATTGCCATGTGCACACGACGGTCGAGCCGCCAGAGTCTCCGGAGCCCCCCGAGCCGCCTGAGCCGGGGACATCCGAAGAGCCCACCTGGCCTCCGGTGGAGTCCTACGAGCCCTTTATTCCGCCCATTTGGGAGCCCACCCCCACGCCCACGATAGAGCCGTGGGAGCCTGGCGTGGATCCCTTCCTGCCGCCAGATGACCCCTATGTTCCGGCGGGGGACGATTGGTGGAGTATCCCATAGGGATCGGGGACCAGATTGATCAGCAGCGAACCGCCCGGCGGCAAGGCCGCCGGGCGGTCTTTTGCGTTCCGCGGGGGCTGTATTGCTTCATTCCGCTAAAGAAACGGGTGCGGGGCAAAAAAGGTTTGGTGAAAAAGCAGGGACGATGGCGATTGCCAACGGCTCAAAGATGTGATATATTCTTAAAGAAGTTCAAAATGAGTGATTTTTTTCAGTGAGAGGGCCAAAATGACCGGGCCGCGGACAGGGCCCCAAGGAAGGAATGACTGCGCAATGGTAAATGTGGCAATATTAGGCTTCGGCACCGTGGGCTCCGGCGTGGCCGAGGTGCTCACCGGGCATGAGAGCAGCATCGAGCGCAAGGCGGACGGATTGATCCGGCTGAAATATATCCTGGACGTGCGGGACTTCCCAGACAGCCCCTTCGCGGACCGATTTGTGAAAGACTTTGCCGTCATCGAGAACGACCCCGAGGTGGACATCGTGGTGGAGACCATCGGCGGGGCCAAGGTGGCCCTGGACTTCACCCGCCGGGCCCTGGAAGCGGGCAAGAGCGTGGTCACCTCCAACAAGGAGCTGGTGGCCACCTGCGGGTATGAGCTGACCCAGCTCGCCCGCGAGAAGGGCGTGTGCTACCTCTTCGAGGCCAGCGTGGGCGGCGGCATCCCCATCATCCGGCCCCTGTCCCAGTGCCTGGCGGCCAATGAGATCCTGGAGATCTACGGCATCCTGAACGGCACCACCAACTATATCCTCACCCGGATGATCCGGGCGGGGCTCACCTTTGACGCGGCGTTGAAGGAAGCCCAGGACAACGGCTACGCGGAGCGGGATCCCTCCGCCGACGTGGAGGGCCACGACGCCTGCCGGAAGATCTGCATTCTGGCGGACATCGCCTTCGGGCGGCACATCAGCCCCGACCAGGTGCCCACCCAGGGCATCACCGGGGTGACCCTGGCGGACGTGGACTACGCCGAGAGCGCGGGCAAGAAGATCAAGCTGCTGGGTAGGGCGATCCACGGGGAGGACGGCAGGGTGTGCGCTTATGTGGCCCCCCATCTGGTGGATCAGTCCGACCCGCTGGCCGGGGTGGAGGACGTGTTCAACGCCATTTCCGTCCGGGGGGACGCCATCGGCGACGTGATGTTCTACGGCCGGGGCGCGGGCAAGCTGCCCACCGCTTCCGCCGTGGTGGCGGACGTGATCGACGTGGCCCGGAACATGGGCCACCGCAAGGCTCTGAGCTGGGAGCCGGGGGGCGAGGACGCCGCCTGCGGCACCGGGGAGCTGAAGAGCCGCTGGTACGTGCGGGCCGCCGCTTCCGCAGACACCCTGCGCGCGGCCCTGCCGGGGTGCAAGCTGCTGGCCCGCCGGGAGAGCGGCGGCAGCGAGTCCGCCTGCGTCACCGAGGGCGAGCTGACCCAGTCCCAGTTGGAGGAGAGGCTGGCGGGGCTGGAGGTTGCCAATGCCCTTCGGGTGTTGGACTGATTTTACCTTCCAGCATAAAATGGAGCATCGAGAGAAATCTCCATGAGAGGATGAAACAACTATGGCATTGATTGTGCAGAAATTCGGCGGGTCCTCTGTGGCGGACGCGGAAAAGATCCGCAACGTGGCCCGCATCATTACCGATACTTATCAACAGGGCAACCGGGTGGTGGCGGTGCTGTCCGCCCAGGGGGACACCACCGACGACCTGATCGAGAAGGCGGCGGAGATCAACCCCAACGCCTCCAAGCGGGAGCTGGATATGCTGCTGTCCACCGGCGAGCAGATCTCCTGCGCCCTGTGCGCCATGGCCATCGAGGGCATGGGCTTCCCGGTGGTGTCCCTCACCGGGTGGCAGGCGGGCTTCCGCACCAATTCCGGCTACGGCAACGCCCGCATCAAGCGGGTGCAGGCCGAGCGCATCCGGGCAGAGCTGGACAAGCGGCGCATCGTCATCGTCACCGGTTTCCAGGGGCTGAACAGGTTTGACGACATCACCACCCTGGGCCGGGGCGGCTCGGACACGTCGGCGGTGGCCATCGCCGCGTCGCTGGGCGCCGACCTGTGCCAGATCTTCACCGACGTGGACGGCGTGTATACCGCCGACCCCCGCCTGGTGCCCACCGCCCACAAGCTGGACGAGATCACCTATGATGAGATGCTGGAGCTGGCGACTTTGGGCGCCCAGGTGCTCCACAACCGCTCGGTGGAAATGGCCAAGCGGTACGGCGTGAACCTGGAGGTGCTGTCCAGCTTCTCCGGCAAGCCCGGTACGAAAGTGAAGGAGGTCGTCAAGACTATGGAAAAATCCCACATCAGCGGCGTCGCCAAGGATAAGAACATCGCCCGTCTGGCCCTGGTTGGCCTGGAGAACACCCCGGGCATCGCCTATAAGATTTTCTCTCTGCTGGCCAAAAACAACGTGAACGTGGACATCATCCTCCAGTCCATCGGCCGCAGCGACACCAAAGACATCAGCTTCACCGTGGCCAAGGGCGACATGGAACTGGCCCAGAAGCTGCTGGAGGAGAACCGGGAGCGCATCCACTTCGACCACATCGACGTGTCGGACAACATCGCCAAGGTGTCCATTGTGGGCGCGGGCATGGTGAACAACCCCGGCGTGGCCGCCGCCATGTTTGAGGCCCTGTTCAGCGCGGGCATCAACATCAACATGATCTCCACCAGCGAGATCAAGGTCTCTGTGCTGGTGCATATCAGCGAGGCGGATCGGGCGGTGCAGGTCATCCATGACCGGTTTTACGACGAGTTCAACGGCGCGCAGTAAGCGGGCATCATAAAAGGACAGACCGGGCGGAGCGGCCCGGTCTGTCCTTTTTATCGTTGGAACGTACGCAAATAAGCTGTGAAGGCGGGATCCTATTTCTCCTGCTGACACTGGGCTTTCCCGTCAGCCCAGATCACCTGGTTCCGGCCGAACCGCTTGGCGTCGTACAGCATGGCGTCCGCGATTTTCAGATACGTATCATAGGAGGTGCCAGGCTGGGGCACTACGGTGATCCCGCCGATGCTGACGGTGACCCACGGGGAGACAGACGGGTTGTGGGGGATGTGGAGATCCTCCACCGCCTGCCGGATGGTTCTCAGGTGCGCGAAGGCGTTTTCCGCCTCGTCGCCCACGAGGAAGGCCACAAATTCCTCCCCGCCGTAGCGGGCGAAAAAGTCGGTGGGGCGCCGCAGGCGTGAGGACGCCGCCTGCGCCACGCTGACGATGACCTTGTCCCCGGCGGGGTGGCCGAAGGTGTCGTTGTACACCTTGAATTTGTCGATGTCAAGCATACAGACAGAAAACGGAATCTGCAGACGGATGGCCTCCTGCCATTTGACCCGGCTGTAGTGGTCGTGCCGCCGCCGGTTGTATACCCCGGTGAGCTGATCGGTCATGGACTGGAACTCCACCTGTTTGCGGTACTGATACAGCTTGACGTGGGTATGTACCCGGGCCTTGACGATCAGCGGGTGGAAGGGCTTGGTGATGTAGTCCACCGCGCCCAGCGTGAGCCCCTTCTGCTCATTCTCAATCTCCGCCAGGCTGGTGATCAGGATGACCGGGATCTGCTGGGTGATGACATCCTCCTGCAGCTTTTTCAGAAGCGTGAAGCCGTCCATGTCCGGCATGACCACATCCAGCAGAATCAGGGAAAAATCCCCGCAGCTGGCGGCGTGAAAGCCCTCCTCCGCCGTATGAGCCGTGGTGACCGCGTATTCGTCGGCTAAAATGCTCTTTAGCTGCGCGGCCTGCACAGAGCTGTCGTCAATAATCAATACGTTTTCCATATTCCTCCATGTTCCGCGCGCAGGAAGCCGCACCAAACGTCAAAAGGGCATTCCTGCTTGCGTTTTCCAGCCCATGATGTTAAACTTTAGAATAGTATACGTGATTTGGTTGGGAATTTCAAGTGTGATTTCCCGGGCGGGCGCGGGGGATATTCGGGGGAGCTTTCGGGCCGCCCGCATGCATGCCTGCCGTGGACAAAGAAAAATGTGGCTGGCGGTGTGTCCCCAATTTCGGAATACGGACATGATAAAAGGATGATTCGCGGCGCAAGCAGACGGATCAACCGAAATGCGAATATAAAGAGAGAGGAAATCATTATGGAGTACATACCTTCCATCCTTCTGTGGACGGTCGTCATCGGGGCGCTTGTCTACAATTTTGCGATCAAAAAGAACCAGAACCGCAAGGAGGCCCAGGCCGGCGAGGACAAGCAGCGGGTCAAGCGGGCAGTGGAGCCACTGCTGAGCGGGGCGTGGAATTTCAAGCTGGTCTATGCGCATCGGGAGGAGCGGGAGTCCTATGTCCGCATCTTCAAGACGACATACAAGACTACATATTATCGCTATGCCGTGGCGTTTCAGGATCAGACGCTGTGTGTCATCCCCTTGGGCATTGACAAAAAGACCCGTCAGATACAGGCGGACAAGCCGTCTGTGCTGTCCCCCGACAAGCTGGGCAAGGTGTCAGTCAAGGCCGCGGAGAAGAACGGCGCGGTAAGCCAGGTAAAGGTGTGGCTGAGTGACAAGCAGGGGCACACCATCATCAATCTGACTGTGGATGCGGAGAGCCTGCGGAAAAACCGCTGGTTCCCGGTCAACATCGCGCAGCAGAAGGAGTGCGAGGCGTTCCACCGTTTTGCCACCGCTTTGGCCCGGCAGGTGGCCAAAGAAAACCCCGGCATAGACGCCGTGATAGAGGCCGAGTCCGGCGCGGCCCTTGGGGTTGTGGGCGCGGCTTTGTCCATTGGGGGTGTGGTCGGCGGAATTTTCGCTCCGGCTTTTGGCATGATCCCCTGCGTACTTGGCCTGATCCTGGCCATTGTGGGAAAAGCGAAGGGGGCCAAGGGCAAAACGTGCCTGATCATCAGCGTGACCTGCGCGATTTTGATGGCAGTCTATTGGCCGGTTTATTTGAACTATATACTTACGTAAGGCGCGATCGTGCGGGATAAGGACGGGCCGTGCTTTCGGTCACGATCAGCCTGAACCATACCGGCCTGGAGCTTTCCGCTCCGGGCCGGTTTTTGTGGAGGCAGCCTGTGGCCGATACCGGCTGGAGTTATGGGAGAACATGGAGTTGTGCCGCATAGCGCCGGAACGGAGACTCGTGATAATTGTGGTACTTCACGGTTGCAATGCGGCGGGTATAGTGATAAAATAGACTATCTATGATCTGATTATAAACTGGTAGGCAGAGAATGGTTCCGCTTCCTTATGTTCCAGAACGGCCTGGACAGCGGATGCCAAGATAATGAGGTGCGGTCATTGTATTTAAAAGCGCTTGAAATCCAGGGCTTTAAGTCCTTTCCCGACAAGACGGTGCTGGCCTTCGGCTCCGACATCACGGCGGTGGTGGGGCCCAACGGCTCGGGCAAGTCCAACATCTCCGACGCCATCCGCTGGGTGATGGGGGAGCAGTCCACCCGCGCCCTCCGGGGGGCGAAGATGGAGGACGTCATCTTCAACGGCACGGAAAAGCGCAAGGGCCTGGGCTTTGCCGAGGTCACCCTGGTGCTGGACAACACCGAGCGCATCTTCCCCATGGAGGAGACGGAGGTGGCGGTCACCCGCCGGTACTACCGCTCCGGGGAGAGCGAGTACTATATCAACCGCCGGGCCTGCCGCCTGAAGGACATCAACGAGCTGTTCATGGACACCGGCCTGGGCCGGGAGGGCTACTCCATCATCGGCCAAGGCCGTATCGACGAGATTTTGTCCGTCAAGAGCGCAGACCGCCGGGAGGTCTTTGAGGAGGCGGCGGGCATTTCCCGCTTCCGCCACCGCAAGGAGGAGGCGGAGCGCAAGCTGGAGCGCACCGACGAGAACCTAGTGCGCATCAACGACAAGATCGATGAGCTGGAGCTCCAGGTGGAACCCCTGCGGGTGCAGGCGGAAAAGACGAAAAAATACCTGATCCTCCGGGACGAGCTGAAGGGCTTGGAGATCTCCGTCTGGCTGGAGCAGCTGGAGCGCATCCGGGCCAGCGGCGTGAAACTGCGCTCAGACCTGGACGCTGCCGTCCGCCAGCGGGACGAGGCCCATGCCGAGGTGGAGCGGCTGTACGCCGAGAGCGGGCAGATCGCCGAGCAGATGCGGGACAAGGACATCCAGGCCGAGGAGCTGCGGGGCAAGCAGTCCGGCATGGACGAGCAGGTGCACTCCTGTGAAAACGCCATCGCCCTGCTGAAAAACGACATCAAGAACAACAGCGAGAATGCCCAGCGCATCCGCCAGGAGCTGGAGCAGCAGGAGGGACGGGCGGGGTCCATCGCCGCTCAGATCGAGGAGCGGAAGGGCCGTCTGGACGAGATCGAGCGGGACATGGCCGTCTGCCAGGAGCGGATCGACGCCCTGGCCCAGAGCACCCGGGAGGTGCTGGGCTCGGCGGGCACCCTCAACGACGAGCTGGAGCGCCTCCAGGAGCGGGAGCGGCTGGAGACCGCCTCTGCCGGGGAGGCCAAGGAGCTGCTGTCCGCCCTGGCCGCCGCCGCCCAGGAGCTGTATGACCGGGAGGAAAAGCTGAGCCATGAGCTTCAGGAGCAGGAGGACAAGGCGTCCCAGGCCCGGGAGGCCCTGGACGGCACGAGGAAGGAGCTGGAGAAGGTCACCGAGGATCGGGACGCGGCCCGGAACGTGATCTCCGGCTACCAGATGCGGCTCCAGTCCCGCCAGCGCAAGCTGGATCAGGCCCAGGAGAAGCACCGCCGCCTGCAAATGGACGAGAACAACCTCAATTCCCGGATTAAAATGCTGTCCGAGATGGAAAAGTTGTATGAGGGCTACTCCAAAGCGGTCAAGCTGGTGATGAACGAGGGGTCGCACGGCGGCCTGCGGGGCATTCGCGGCCCGGTGGCGGGCCTGCTCCATGTGCCCGACCAGTACGCGGTGGCCATCGAGATCGCCCTGGGCGGCGCCATGCAGAACCTGGTGGTGGAGCGGGACGAGGACGGCAAAAACGCCATCAACTATTTGAAGCGCCGGGACGGGGGCCGAGCCACCTTCCTGCCCATGAACACCATCCGCCCCGCCGAATTCCGGGACAAGGGTGTGGAGCGGGAGGACGGCTTTGTGGGGATGGGCGATACGCTGATCTCTTTCGACCCGGAATACGCCAATATTTTCTCCAACCTGCTGGGGCGGGTGGTCATTGCCCAGGATATGGACAAGGCCATGGCCATGGCCCGTAAGTTCGGCCATCGGTTCCGCATCGTCACCCTGGACGGACAAGTATTGAATGCCGGTGGCTCCATGACCGGCGGCTCGGTGTCACGCTCGGCGGGCATTTTGTCCCGGGCCAACGAGCTGGAGCGGCTGAATAAGCAGAAAGACGGCCTCGCCGCCGACCTGAAAACCGCGGCGGACGAGCTGGCAAAGACCCAGCGGGAGGTCACCGCCGCCCAGTACGAGCTGGACGCCGCCACGGCGCAATTGCGCGAGGCGGAGGACGCGGTGCTGAAATACACCGAGCGGGCGGACAGCGCCGCCGCGCAGTTGGCGGACATCGAGCTGCGCCGTCAGGCCCTGACCGGGGAGCGGGGGCAGGTTCGCCGCCGTATGGAGGAGAACACCCAGAACACCGCCCAGGCCAAGGCCCGGATCGAGGAATTGGAGGGCTCCGCCGCCGCCCTGCGGGCGGAGGGCGAGGCCAAGGCCCAGGGCCGCACCGCCCTGCAGGATAAGGTAGCCCAGCTCAACGAAGAGTCCGCCCAGCACAGCGCCCGCATGGCGGGGCTGGAGGGCGAGCAGTCCGCCCTGCGCCAGAGCATTGATGAATTGGAGCGGCTGCGGGACGACCTGAGCGGCGACACCGCCAGCCGCACCGCCATGATCGGCGAGTTTGAGCAGCAAAACGACTACCTCATGCGGCGCATCAAAGAGGAAGAGGAGCGCCTGCAAAGGCTGAAAGCCGCCAGCCAGGAGGGCTCCGCCGCCATCCGCCGGCTCAACGACGAGAAGCTGGCCCTGGAGGGCAGGCGCAACCAGGCCGACCGCCAGGCCCGGGACAAGAACAACGAGCTGCTGGCCATGGAGCGGGAGGTGTCAGTGCTGGAGCAGAAGTCCGCCGCCGCCGCCATGGAGGAGAGCCAGATCCTGGACAAGCTGTGGGAGAGCTATGAGCTGTCCCACGAGGCGGCCCGGGCCTGTCGGCTGGAGCTGGAATCCGTCCAGAAGGCCCAGCGGCGCATCGGGGAGCTGAAGCGCTCCATCTCCGCCCTGGGCAGCATCAACCCGGACGCGGTGGAGGAGTTTGCCCGCGTCAATGAACGGTACACCTACTTCACCGGCCAGCGGGACGACGTGGCCCGCGCAAAAAAGGAACTGGAGGACATCATCGCCCAGATCACGAGCGAGATGACCGGCATCTTCCAGGAGCAGTTTGCCCTCATCGACCAGGAGTTCCGCCGCGCGTTTACCGACCTGTTCGGCGGCGGCAAGGCGGAGCTGCTGCTGGATGACCCGGAGGACGTACTCAACTGCGGCATCGAAATCAAGGCCCAGCCGCCGGGAAAAACCATCCAGCACATGAGCTCCCTGTCCGGCGGCGAGCGGGCGCTCATCGCCATCGCGCTGTACTTCGCCATTTTGAAGGTGCGGCCCACCCCTTTTTGCGTCATGGACGAGATCGAGGCGGCGTTGGAT
>JAIEFH010000248.1 GCA_029067025.1 Oscillospiraceae bacterium
CCGGGGCGCTGGACGGCCTGCGAAAGGAGCTGGAAGCCTGCAAGGAGGCGGGGCGGGCCTTAGTCAGTTCAAAGGTCATCTGGCCCACTTTCCGCAGAGAGACGATGATGTCCGGCTCTTCCCGGTAGTTCTCGTACCGCGCCCCCAGCTTGTACGCGCCGTGGCGGCGCTGGGGCAGGGCGGTGCGCTGGCGGGACAGGTCGTCCAGCACCTGGCGGCGCAGGCCGTTGAGGGCGGACAGGGGCACCGCCAGCCCGTCCTGAACCAACGAGCGCACGTCGATGACCCGGTAGGGGGTGCCCCCCGTCTTGGTGAGCTGGCCCTCTACCTCCGCCCGGGTGGTGACCCTGCGGCGGGCCGCCTCGGGGACGCTGCCCGCGGCGGTGACCACATGGCCCTGGTCGTCCTCTACCCCCACCTGGATGGGCTCGCCCGGACGAACCAGAGCGTAGAATTTCACCGGTACGCCGGGGCCCTCGCCCTTCTCATAGGCGGCCTTGGCCTGGGCGAACAGCTCCCGGGGGTGTTTGGCCTCCTCCCGAACGCCGAACATATCGGGGCCTTTTTGCTCCATAAAATAGCCGTCGGTGAAGCCCTGGCGGGAAAATGCCTGCTCCAGCTGGGACAGCTCCTCGGCCGTGGGCTCCCGCCCGTCCCGGAGGGCGTCGGCGTACACCTTGGTGACGATATAGACGTACTCGGGCCGCTTCATGCGGCCCTCGATTTTGGCGCTGGCCACTCCCATATCCCGCAGTTCCTTCAGGTGGCCGGCCAGCGACATATCCTTCAGGGACAGCGGATGGTTGGAAATCAGTTCGTCCCCCCAGCCGTAGGGCAGGCGGCAGGGCTGGGCGCACATACCCCGGTTGCCGCTGCGCCCCCCGATGACGGAGGACATGAAGCACTGGCCGGAGTAGCACATACACAGCGCCCCGTGGACGAACACCTCGATCTCGATGGGGGAATGCTCACAGATGTAGGCAATGTCCCGGCGGGACAGCTCCCGGGCCAGCACCGCCCGGGTGACGCCCAGATCGGCGGCCTGCTTCACCCCGTCCAGGCTGTGGAGGGTCATCTGGGTGGAGGCGTGGAGGGGAAGATCAGGCGCGGCCTGCCGCAGGGCGCGAACCAGCCCCATGTCCTGCACCAGCACCGCGTCCGCCCCCAGCTGGGACGCCTGGACGGCGCAGTCCACCGCGTCCGCCATCTCCCGGTCGGAGGCCAGGGTATTTAAGGTGAGATACACCTTTACCCCCCGCAGGTGGCAGTAGGATACCGCCGAGGCGAACTCATCCCGGGTAAAATTGCGGGCGCCCCGGCGGGCGTTGAATTGTCCGAAGCCGAGGTAGACCGCGTCCGCCCCGGCGCATACCGCCGCGCGCAGCGCCTCCGGGCTGCCGGCGGGGGATAGTATCTCCATAGGTTCTCTCTCGTTTCTCTGAAATCAGCGCTTTTGCTGTAGTTTAAAAATCTCCCGCTTGGACTCGCTCAGCTCCAGCTTCAGCTTGGAGTTCTCCTCCAGCAGATCCTTGATCTGGCGGCGCAGGTTTTCCGACGCCTCCTGCTCCTTGAAGCGGTCGTCGGCGATGTTGATGGCGGTGAGGATGGCGCAGTCCATCTGGGACACGCCGCCGGCTTTGCCGGTCTCCCTCAGCTTGTCGTTGACATAGGCTGCCACCCGGTGGACATAGTTTTCATCCTCCGCGGCCAGCAGCGTATATTTCAATCCACCTACGGTCACGGTGACGCGGTTTTGCATGGCGCTCCCCTCCTGCACAATAATTCACACTATAGTATAACATAACCTGAGAAAAAAGGAAATGAAAAAAGTATAAATCCCGGGGCATTTTTTCGGTGGCCTGCGCCTTGATTTTTCCCCTGCGCTGTGATATTGTTTTTCACAGTTCCCCGTGGGGGTCAACGCTGGAAAGGAGCTGTCGGATAAGATGGACGAGAAACAAGCCCGCGCCGCCGCGCGGAAAAAGGCGCTGAAGGAGCTGCTGCTGGGCGTCGGCCTGCTGGCGGCCGCAGTGGTCGCGCGGATGCTGGCCGGGGATCTGGATTTTGTGGAGGGCGTAACCACCCGGTATGAGGGCCAATCCTATATGTACACGATGATTGCCGCCGGGGTACTGCTCATCATGGGCGTTGTGTATGTGATTTTGGGCCTGGTACACCTGGTGAAGCCGGGCAAGGGCGGCGGGGACGCCGGCCCAAAGCAGTGAGGCACGATTTTCCCGCCCCTCCCCTTGACAGCCCCGCTTTTTTATACTAGACTGCAAGTAACATAGCGCTGACGGAGAACAGTACCCCGCAGCCGGGGATTCAGAG
>JAIEFH010000249.1 GCA_029067025.1 Oscillospiraceae bacterium
GGCTGAGGCTGTCCGCATGGTCGGAGGGCGGGGTGATTGAGGCGGTGGAGCACGACACCCTGCCCCTCATCTCCGTCCAGTTCCACCCGGAGCGGATGACCGGGGCGCTGGCGAGGCCGGACACGGTGGACGGCGGGGAAATTTTCCGGGCGTTTCTGGAATTATGTGAATAGACGAAATTAGCACTCTCAATAAGAGAGTGCTAATTGTTTACACCCAGTTCATGATTTTCGGATGGGGCGGGGTATACTACAAGGTGAAACGACAGACCGGCGGTGGGTATCCCAACCGCCCGAAGGAGAGTGAATTTCACCATGAACATGAACCAATTTACCCAGAAATCTTTGGAGGCCGTCCAGAACGCCCAAAACATCGCCACCCAGCACGGTAACCAGCAGATCGAGCAGGCCCATCTGCTGCTGGCCCTCGTCGACCAGGAGGGGGGCTTCATCCCCCAACTGCTCACCCACATGGGGCTGACAGTGGAGTCCTTCCGGGCCGCTGTCCGCCATGAGGTGGAGCTTTTGCCCAAGGTGTCCGGCTCTGGCCGGGCGGCGGACAAGGTCTACATTTCCGCCGGAGTGGACAAGGCCATGAACCAGGCCCTGACCATCGCGGGCAGCATGAAGGACGAATTCGTCTCCGTGGAGCACCTGCTGCTGGCCCTCATCGACACGGCGGAGGGCAATTTGAAGGAGCTGTTCCGCACCTACAACGTGGACAAGGAGCGGGTGATGCAGGCGCTGGCGGCCCTGCGGGGGAACCAGCGGGTGACGTCGGACAACCCGGAGGATACCTACGAGGCGCTGAAAAAGTACGGCGCCGACATGGTGGAGCGGGCCCGCCAGAACAAGCTGGACCCGGTGATTGGCCGGGACGACGAAATTCGCAACGTAATCCGCATCCTGAGCCGCAAGAGCAAAAACAACCCTGTGCTCATCGGCGAACCGGGCGTGGGCAAGACCGCCATCGCCGAGGGGCTGGCCCAGCGGATCGTCAAGGGGGACGTTCCCGCTGGGCTGAAGGACAAGACCATCTTTGCCCTGGACATGGGGGCGCTCATCGCCGGGGCCAAGTACCGGGGCGAGTTTGAGGAGCGCTTGAAGGCGGTTCTCAACGAGGTGAAGCAGTCCGAGGGCCGGATTTTGCTGTTTATTGATGAGCTGCACACCATCGTGGGCGCGGGCAAAACCGAGGGGGCCATGGACGCGGGCAACCTCTTGAAGCCCATGCTGGCCCGGGGCGAGCTGCACTGCATCGGTGCTACCACCCTGAACGAGTACCGGCAGTATATCGAGAAGGATGCCGCCCTGGAGCGCCGCTTCCAGCCCGTCATGGTGAACGAACCCACCGTGGAGGACGCGGTGGCCATCCTGCGCGGCCTCAAGGAGCGCTACGAGGTGTTCCACGGGGTGAAGATCACCGACGGGGCCATCGTGGCCGCCGCCACCCTGTCCAACCGCTATATCACCGACCGCTTCCTGCCCGACAAGGCCATCGACCTCATCGATGAGGCCTGCGCCCTCATCCGCACCGAAATGGACTCCATGCCCACCGAGCTGGACGTGATCTCCCGGAGAATCATTCAGTGCGAAATTGAGGAGGCGGCGCTGAAAAAGGAGGACGACCAGCTCTCCCTAGCGCGGCTGGCGGACATCCAGAAGGAGCTGGCGGGCCTGCGGGACGAGTTCAACGCAGGCAAGGCAAAGTGGGAGAACGAAAAAAACGCCATCGGCAAGGTGCAGAAGCTGCGGGAGGATTTGGAAGCCGCCAACGCCCAGTTGGAGAAGGCCCAGCGGGAATACGACCTGGAAAAGGCGGCCCAGCTCCAATACGGCACCATCCCCGAGCTGAAAAAGCAATTAGAGGAGCAGGAGGGCTTCGCCGCCCAGTCCAAGGAGGACAATCTGCTCCGGGATAAGGTGACCGAGGAGGAGATCGCCCGCATTGTGGAGCGCTGGACAGGCATCCCGGTGGCCAAGCTGATGGAGGGCGAGCGGGAAAAGCTGCTCCACCTGGAGGACATTCTGCACCAGCGGGTGGTGGGCCAGGAGGAGGCTGTCCGGCTGGTCAGCGAGGCCATTTTGCGCTCCCGCGCCGGCATCGCCGACCCGGACAAGCCCATCGGCTCGTTCCTGTTCCTGGGCCCCACCGGCGTGGGCAAGACGGAGCTGGCCAAGGCCCTGTCCGAAGCCCTGTTCGACAGCGAAAAGAACCTGGTGCGCATCGACATGAGCGAATATATGGAGAAGTTCTCCGTCTCCCGGCTCATCGGGGCCCCTCCGGGGTACGTGGGCTATGAGGAGGGCGGACAGCTCACCGAGGCGATGCGCCGCCATCCTTACTCCGTGATCCTGTTTGACGAGGTGGAAAAGGCCCACCCGGACGTGTTCAATGTATTACTACAGGTTTTGGACGATGGACGTATTACCGACAGCCAGGGCCGGACGGTGGATTTCAAGAATACGGTTATCATCCTCACCTCCAACCTGGGCAGCCAGTTCCTGCTGGACGGCATCGGGGCGGACGGCGAAGTGAGCAGTCAGGCCCGTGCCCAGGTGGACGAGCTGTTGAAGCGCTCCTTCCGGCCCGAGTTCCTCAACCGCCTGGACGAGATCGTGTTCTACAAGCCGCTGACGCGCGACAACATCTACCACATCATTGACCTGCTGCTGGCGGGGCTGAACCGCCGCTTGGCGGACAAACGGCTCCGTGTGGAGCTGACGGACGGGGCCAAATCCCTGATTCTAGATGCCGCCTATGATCCCATGTACGGCGCCCGGCCCCTGCGCCGGTATCTCCAGCACACGGTGGAGAACCTGGTGGGGCGGAAGATTATCGCCGGGGAGGCTGCGCCGGATTCCACCCTCACCGTGGATGCCGAAAACGGCGGACTGGTGGTGCGGTAACGAAACATCAAACTGGTTTCCAAATATCAGGAGCGGCATGGTCAAGCCCATGCCGCTCCTGATTTGGTTGGATCTTACTCTACAATTCCGGCATCCGCTTTAGCTTGACGAATCAATTCCTCGATTTTGTCCGTAGCCGCTTTCCGGGCGATTTCGTCCATGCTTTTCACGTTCAGCCCGCTTCCGGCCAAAGCAAAGGGGTCGTTCAGCTTCACCCTGGAGCCGGTGAGCATGGCCTTTACCTGGTTATAGGTCCACTGGCGCTGATCCGCCGGCATACTGCCGTCAAAGTAGTCCGACCAAGAGCACTGGTATTTGGCCGCGATGTAATTCAGCTGGTCGGGCAGAGCGCTGCCCAGCGGGCTGTTCAGCGCGTCCTGATAAGCGTCGGCATAGTAGTCCTCAATGGCGTTCCGGGCGGTGTTAACCTGGGAAACCAGGCTGTCAATGTAGCCCTTGGCCCACACGCTGCCGTCCGGGTCCACCTGGGCGTTCCAGTTGATCTCCAGCTGCTTCGGCTCGCCCAGCTGCTCCCGCACCATGGACATAAAGTCCTCCTTGGTCATGCTGCTCAGATAGGCTTCCAGTTCTTCCGCCATTTCGTCAAAGCCAACCTCGCCCTCCGATTTGGCGGAGGCTTCCCGGCCCTGCTGAGAGATTTCCAGCTGGTCCTCCGGCTTTTGGGCGGCGGACTTGGTCTCCTTTTCCTCAGGGGTGGCAAAGCGCGCCGACCTCAGTGGGGAAATCTGGCCGGCTTTGGGGTTAAACGTGATGTCCATATGCGGTACACTCCTTCTTTATAAAAGCAATATTTTATTCCGCCGCGCTGGACGTCTCCCCACCGCCCGAAGATGCCTCGCTGTCTCTTATACACAAATGACGCTTCCGACGACTCCTTACGAGTAGCTATCGGTGCTCGCCGTAT
>JAIEFH010000025.1 GCA_029067025.1 Oscillospiraceae bacterium
CGTCCACCCCTTCAACGACCTGACCGTCTCCACCGGCCAGGGCACCATCGCCTATGAGATTTTCAAAGACCTGCCCAACGTGGACGTAATTTTGGTGCCCATCGGCGGCGGCGGTCTGGCGGCGGGGGTGGCCACCCTGGCCAAGCTGCTCAACCCGTCGGTGCGGGTCATCGGCGTGGAGCCCTCCGGGGCGGCGTCTATGAAGGCCAGCCTGGAGGCGGGCCACGTGGTCACCGTGAACCCCATCAGCACCATTGCCGACGGCGTGGCGGTCAAGACCCCCGGCGACCAGGTGTTCCCCTATATCCAGAAAAACCTGGACGGCGTTATCACCATCGACGACGACGAGCTGGTGGACGCCTTCCTGGACGTGATGGAAAAGCACAAGATGATCGTGGAAAACGCCGGCCTGCTCACCATCGCCGCCTTAAAGCATCTGGACTGCCAGGGGCAGAACGTGGTCCCCGTGCTGTCCGGCGGCAACATGGACGTCATCACCATCTCGTCTCTCGTCCAGCACGGGCTCATCAACCGGGGGCGCATTTTCACCTTCTCGGTGCAGCTGCCCGACCGGCCCGGCGAGCTGCTGCGTATCGCCGACCTGGTGGCCAGGCAGAACGGCAATATCATCAAGCTGGATCACAACCAGTTTGTCAACATCAACCGTCAGGCGGGGGTGGAGCTGAAGGTCACGCTGGAGGCCTTCGGCCTGAGCCACAAGGGGGAGATCATGGACGCCCTGCGCCAGGCGGGCTATCAGGTCAAAGAGGTGCCCCTCAGCGGCACGATCACGGGATAACCCCCCGCGGACATGACGTCACCCCGCCCATAGGGCGGGGTGAGAGAGCAATTCACACTCCCCCCACCGCCGCGATGGCGGCGATGGGGGGTATTCAGGTGCGGCGCGCCGTCCAGACGCCAGACCGGGCGCGAGCGGGGGCGTGGGGGAACCGCCCAGCCGACCCTGGCGGCGACCTCCGCGTATTTTATCTTATGTGGCGGTTGGGCGGGGGTGTATCGCCCGGGCGGCTTTCGTCTGGCCTGACCGTCAAACAAATCCACAAAAGAAGGGGTAAAAATCATGGTCAAAGTGGCGCCCTCCATCCTTTCGGCGGATTTTTGCAATTTGGAGGCCGACATCCGCCGGGTGTCCTCGGCGGACTGGCTCCACGTGGACGTGATGGACGGGATGTTTGTCCCCAATATCACCATCGGCGTGCCGGTGGTGCAGTCCATCCGCAGGCACACGGATATGTTTTTGGACGTTCACCTGATGATCGACAAGCCCGCGCGGTACATCGACGATTTCTGCAAGGCGGGGGCCGACCTGCTCAGCGTCCACCTGGAGGCCGACCACCCCACCCGCATCGCCGACGCCCTGCGGGCCATGGAGGCTACTGGGGTAAAAAAAGCCGTCGCCCTGCGGCCCATTACGTCAGCCAAAGCTGTCCTGCCCTACATCGAACAGCTTGACATGGTGCTGGTGATGACGGTGGAGCCGGGCTTCGGCGGGCAGAAGTTCATGGACAGCCAAATGGACACCATCCGGGAGGTGCGCGCCATCATCGACCGCTACAATCCGACCTGCGAGCTGGAGGTGGACGGCGGCGTGGGGCCCGCCAACGCGAAAGCCGTCATTGAGGCCGGGGCCACGGTGCTGGTGGCGGGCAGCGCGGTCTATGGCGCTGCCGACCCGGCAAAGGCAATCGAGGCCCTGCGTCAAGCCAAATAAGCGATTAGGAGACATCGACATGGACTATTTCCCCGCCGCCCTGGAAACCCTGGTGGAGCAGTTCGCCAAGCTGCCCGGCGTGGGGCGCAAGAGCGCCCAGCGGCTGGCTTTCTACATCTTAGATCAGCCGGAGCAGACAGCAAAAGATTTCGCCGCCGCCCTGCTGGACGCGAAATCCTCCATCGGCTGCTGTCCGGTGTGCCAAAACCTCACCGACGGGGACGGGGAATGCGCCATCTGCGCCTCGTCCAAACGGGATCACTCCGTGGTGTGCGTGGTGGCCGACTCCAAGGACGTGGTGGCCATGGAGCGCTCCCGGGAGTACACCGGGGTGTACCACGTCCTCCACGGGGTCATCTCCCCCATGAACCACGTGGGCCCCGACGACCTGCGCATCCAGCAGTTGGTGGAGCGGGTGGCGGAGGGGGGCGTGGACGAGGTCATCATGGCCACCAACCCGGACACCGAGGGCGAGACCACCGCCATGTACCTCAGCCGGCTGCTCAAGCCCTTCGGGGTAAAAACCACCCGTCTGGCCTACGGCATCCCGGTGGGCAGCCATTTGGAATTCGCTGACGATGCCACGTTGATGAGGGCTTTGGAAGGACGCAGAGAAATCTGATAAGGAGGACGCGCCATGAAACCCACTGTCACCTTCTCCCCTGAGCGGCTGGAATACCTGAAGCTGCTGGCCCGCCAGTACCCCACCGTCCAGTCCGCCAGCACCGAGATCATCAACCTGCGGGCCATCCAGAACCTCCCTAAGGGAACCGAGCACTTCATCTCCGACGTCCACGGAGAGTACGAGGCGTTCCAGCACATCCTCAACTCCGCCTCCGGCGTGGTGCGGGTAAAGATCGACGAGCTGCTGGGCACCACCGTCCCCCGGTCCGACCGGGATCAGCTGGCCACCCTCATCTACTACCCCGAGGAGAAGCTGGAGGAGATCGAGCGGGAGACGGAGGATATGCGGGAGTGGTACCGCATCACCTTCCACCGGCTCATCGACCTGTGCTGCCTGGTCAGCGCCAAGTACACCCGTTCCAAGGTGCGCAAGGCCATGCCCAAGGAATACGCCTATATCATCGACGAGCTGATCCACACCCACTACGAAAAGAACGAGGCGGACAAGCGGGACTATTACGAGAACATCATCAGCACCATCATCGACCTGGATCGGGCCTCCAATTTCCTGATCCAGCTGTGCGCGCTCATCAAGCGGCTGGCGGTGGATCACCTCCACCTGGTGGGGGATATATTCGACCGAGGCCCCGGCGCGGACGTCATCATAGACAGCCTGATGGCCTACCACAGCGTGGACATCCAGTGGGGCAACCACGACATCCTGTGGATGGGCGCGGCCTCCGGCTCCCGGACGCTTGTCGCCACCGTGCTGGTCAACTCCCTGCGCTACAACAACCTGGAGACCATCGAGACGGGCTACGGCATCTCCCTGCGGCCCCTGTCCGTGTTTGCCGACGAATTCTACCGCCACTGCGACATCAGCCGCTTTGAGGTGAAGATCGCCAAGGAGGATGAGGACAAGACCACTGACCGGGACAGGCTGCTGTGCGCCCGGATGCACAAGGCCATCTCCATGATCCTGTTCAAGCTGGAGGGGCAGAAGATCCAGCGCAACCCCGACTTCCTCATGGCCGACCGGCTGCTGCTGGACAAGATCGACTACGAAGCCAAGACCATCACCATTGACGGCGTGACCCACCCCATGCTGGACACCGACTTCCCCACCGTGAATCCGGCAGACCCCTATGCCCTCACCCCGGAGGAGGACACGCTCATCAACACCCTCACCCGATCCTTCCGCCACAGTGAGAAGCTCCAGCGCCATGTCCGCTTCCTCTATTCTAAGGGCAGCCTGTACCGCATTTACAACGGCAACCTGCTCTTCCACGGCTGCATCCCCATGCACGAGGACGGCTCCCTCATGCGGTTCTCCATCATGGGCTGCGACAGCCTGTCGGGCCGGAAATTCCTGGACTACGCCGACCAGCTGGCCCGCCGGGCCTACTACAATAAGGTCGGCTCCCCGGAGCGCCAGCAGGGCATGGACTTCCTGTGGTGGCTGTGGGCGGGGCGAAACAGCCCCATCTTTGGCCGGGATCGCATGACCACCTTCGAGCGCCGCTTCGTCGCCGACGAGTCCACCTGGGCGGAGACCAAAAACGCTTACTACCGCCTCTACAACGACCCGGCGGTGTGCGAGGGCATTTTGAAGGAATTCGGCCTGGAGGGCTCCCACTGCCACATCATCAACGGCCACGTCCCCGTGAAGTCCAAGAAGGGGGAAAGCCCCGTCAAAGGCGGCGGCAAGCTGGTGGTCATCGACGGCGGCTTCTGCAAGGCATATCAAAAAACCACCGGCATTGCCGGATACACCCTCATCTACAGCTCCAACTACTTCCGGCTGGTGGCCCACGAGCCCTTTGTGGGCAAGGCCGCCGCCATCCACAAAAACTGGGACATTGCCTCCACCTCCCAGGTCTTCGAGCGGCTGGAGAGCCGGGCCATGATTCGCCAGACCGACATCGGCCAGCGGCTCCAGGGCCAGATCGACGAACTGGTGGATCTGGTGGCCGCCTTCCGCAGCGGCGCTATTGTGGAGAGCCACAAGACCTGACCCGTCTGGAAAATACATCCTGTCCGTCCGCCGGGGATCCGCGGGCGGGCAGGCTTTTTTACCCTCTGATACCGAATTGTAACCCTTTCCCTCACACTTTTTCTTGCTTGATCCGGCCTATCGTGGTATACTGTTTGTGATTGCGTTCGTAGGAGGTCTTCTGCGTTATGGAACAATCTACTCCGAAAAAGAAAATTCCGGTCGGTCTCATCGCCGGCCTCACAGCGGCGGCCCTGGTCATCGCCGCCGCCAGCGGCTATTTAGGCCTGTGCGCCTGGGTGCGGGATAACGACCAGCTCCTGCCCGGCGCGGTGGCTGTGGACGACCGGGGAGATACGGTGGCCGACCTGGGCAAACTCACCCGGGAGGACGCTTTGGCCGTGGTCACCGAGGAAATGGATCAGCGCCTGGATAACCGCACGCTCACCCTCCTCTATGGCGAGGGCAAGCGGGTGGAACTCACCGGGGAGCTGATGGCCTGCGCTCCCGAGGCCGCGGTGGACGTGGGCTTCAGCGCCAAGGAGAGCCAGCCCTTCTGGAAGCTGGGCGCGCTCTGGCTGGGCGTGGCCAAGGAGCCCACCGACCTGTCCCTGTCCGCCGCCGCCTTCACCCCCGAGGGGGAGGCCGAGGCCAAACGGGTCATCCGGTCCATCGCCGACGAGCTGTATGTGGAGCCGGTGGACTTCACCTATGAGCTGGGGGATGAGGACGTGACCGTCACCCCTGGAAACGACGGGCAGAAGGTGGACACCGACGCCCTGCTGGAAGCGGTGGAGGAGGCTCTGGCCCAAGGTAAGACTGAGCTGACGGTGGAGCCCGAGACCGTACCCAGCGCGGAGCTCAGCGGCGAGTCCCTCCACGAGCTCATCTATGTGGAGCCCAAGGCCGCCGGCGTGGATGAGGACGGCAAACTCACCCCGGCGGTGATCGGCCTGTCCGTCAACGCGGAGGAGGCCCAGACCTGTCTAGATGCCGCCGAACCCGGCCAGCCGGTCACCATCCCCCTGGAGTTCACCCCGCCGGGAACCACCGGGGACGAATCCCTCTATTACAAAGATCTGCTGGCCTCCGTCACCACCAATCTGGACGGCGTGGCCAACCGCTCCTTCAACGTGGCCCGGGCCGCCTCCTTCTGCAACGGCAAGGTGCTGCAGCCCGGCGAGGTATTCTCCTATATCGGCACCATCGGCGACCCCAGCACCGCCAACGGCTACAGGACCAGCACCGGCTACCAGAACGGCGAGACCGTTCCAATGGACGGCGGCGGCGTGTGTCAGATGTCCTCCTCCCTGTATTACTGCGCGGTGTACTCCAACCTTGAGATTGTCCGGCGGGCCTGCCACGCCTTCGCCACCGGCTATATCCCCAACGGGCTGGACGCCACCATATACTACCCCAGCCTGGACTTCAAGTTCCGCAACAACACCGGCTTCCCCATCAAGATCGTGGCCTACTGCGAGGGCGGGGCCTGGGGCAAGCTCACCGTCCAGTTCTACGGCAGCAATCCAGACGGCATCAAGGTGGAGACTCAGCGGTATACCCAGTCCTCCACCCCCTGGACTACGGTGTATGAGCCTGACGAGACCATCCCCCGAGGCACCACGAAGGTAAAAACCACCCCCTACACCGGCTATGTGGTGGACGTGTACCGCTGCGTGTACGACGCCAGCGGCAACCTCCTCTCCCGCACCTTTGAAAACCACAGCACCTACGCCAAGCGGGACAAGGTGATTCTTTACAATCCCGCTGACGCGGGTCCCTGGGGTCCGGCGGTCACAGAGCCGATTGTCACCGATCCCCCGGTCATCATCGAGCCGCCCATTGTGACCGATCCCCCCGTCATCCCCACCGATGATCCCAACCTGCCACCCATCTACCCCGATCCTTGGGTGGACACCACGCCGGAGCCTGAACCCACCCCCACCCAGTATATCGACCTGCCCGGCGAGGGCGGATGGAGCGGATGGGACGACTGGAGCGGATGGGAGTGACGTGCCATGTTTGAAGGGTTTTCTCAACAGACCGTAGACTTCATGTGGGGCATCCGCTTCAACAACGAAAAGAGCTGGTTTGAGGCCCACAAGTCCGACTACCAGACCTATTTCCAGGCCCCCATGAAGGAGCTGGGCGGGCAGGTGCAGCGGGAGCTGCTGGAACGCTTCCCCAAGAGCGCTTTGAACCTGAAGGTGTCCCGGATCTACCGGGACGCCCGGCGGCTGTTCGGCCGGGGGCCGTACAAGGATCATCTGTGGCTGTCCCTGTTCCGCTTCGGCAATGAATCGGGGGGCGACCACCCGGTGCTGTGGTTCGAGCTGGCCCCGGAGAGCTGGAGCTACGGCATGGGCTTCTGGTGTGCCCAGGCGTCGCTGATGGAAAAGCACCGGGCCCGCATCGACCGGGATCCCAAGCCCCTGCTGAAGCTGCACAACAAGCTGGCCAAGCAGGAGGAGTTTGTTCTGGACGGGCCGTCCTACAGCCGCCAAAAGTCCTGCGCTGAGCCCAGGCTGGCCGAATGGTACAACAAAAAGTCCCTGTCCGTGGGCCACGAGGAAAAGCTGACGGAGTTTATCTACGGCCCCGAGCTGGCCGACCGTCTGGTGGAGGGCTTCACCTTCCTCATGCCGTACTACGACTATTTCGCCACCATCTGGGCAGACCCGGATCCCAGGGAAACCACCTGAAACCTACAAAAAGGCCGAAAGCGGATTGCTTTCGGCCTCTTTATTTATTTAATTGTAGTAATCTCCCAAACCGTTTTCCGCTTTGCCAACGAAACCGCGGCCCCGATCCCGCACAGGAGCAAAATGGCGGCGCCGATGGCGATCAGCGTCCCCGTGCTCAGGAACGAGCCGATCATGAGGAACGGCAGGAGCCAGATGGGCACGCTGACGGAGGCCCCCCGGCCCCATGTGTTGAGCGCAATAATCAGCCCAACCAACACAGCCAGGCACAGCCCCAGGGTCACCCAAGCGTCGACAGCCTCCCACACCGTCTCCGGACGGTTATCGGCGGCGGCATGGGGGATCTTTCGCTGGAGCATCGCCCGAAGCGGCTCTATCTGGTTTTCGCTGTCCAGAATGACCGTCACCTTGCGCGTTTTCCCCTTCTTGTCGGTGAAGCTGATATAGAAGCAGCAGTTCCCCGGCACGTTGGTCGCCTTGGTGATGTCCTCATATCGGACGGGGTCGGAACAGTCCTTGCAGGAGAAGCTGTCCTCCTCAAAGCGGTATTCTCTTCCCGTGATGGGGCCTTGTGTAATTTCCGGCATTGATCTCACATTCCTTTCAGTTTTTCAAGCTGTGCATTGGCGCGGGGATACGCCCGCCCCTTGCCACAAAGTCCTCGGCGCTGCCGGTATGGCAGGGCATCACCGGCGCGGAGCCCAGCAGGCCGCCGAACTCCACCACATCCCCCACCCGCTTGCCGGGGGCGGGGATGATGCGCACGGCGGTGGTCTTTTGGTTCACCATGCCAATCGCCGCCTCGTCGGCGATAATGGCGGACAGAGTGGCGGCGGAGGTGTCGCCGGGAACGGCAATCATATCCAGACCCACCGAGCACACACAGGTCATGGCCTCCAGCTTGTCCAGGGTCAGCGCCCCCGCCTGGGCGGCGGCAATCATGCCCTCGTCCTCGCTCACCGGGATGAAGGCCCCGGACAGCCCGCCCACTGAAGAGCTGGCCATGACGCCGCCCTTCTTCACCGCGTCGTTGAGAAGCGCCAAAGCGGCGGTGGTGCCGTGGGTGCCGCACACCTCCAGGCCCATCTCCTCCAGAATCCGGGCCACGGAGTCCCCGATGGCGGGGGTGGGGGCCAGGGACAGATCCACAATGCCGAAGGGCACGCCCAGCCGGGAGCTGGCCTCCCGGGCCACAAGCTGACCCATGCGGGTGACCTGGAACGCCGTCTTTTTAATGGTCTCCGCCACCACGTCAAAGGGCTGGCCCTTCACGCTTTGCAGGGCATGGTGCACCACGCCGGGGCCGGAAACGCCCACGTTGATGACCCGCTCGGCCTCCCCCACGCCGTGGAAGGCCCCCGCCATAAAGGGATTGTCCTCCACCGCGTTGCAGAACACCACCAGCTTGGCGCAGCCGAAGCCGCCCTGATGGTTGGTGCGCTCCGCCAGCGCTTTGATGGTCTTGCCCATGAGGGCCACCGCGTCCATGTTGATGCCCGCCTTGGTGGAGCCCACGTTGACGGAGGAACACACCACGTCGGTGACGGCCAGGGCTTCCGGGATGGCGGCGATGAGCTTCTTATCCCCCTCGGTCATGCCCTTCTGCACCAGGGCAGAGAAGCCGCCGATGAAATTGACCCCCACCGTTTTCGCGGCCCTGTCCATGGCGGCGGCAAAGGGGACGTAATCCGCCGTGCGGGACGCCCCGGCCACCAGGGCCATGGGGGTGACGGAGATGCGCTTGTTGACGATGGGGATGCCGAACTCCGTCTCGATGTCCTCGCCGGTTTTCACCAGCTTCTCGGCGGAGGTGGTGATCTTGTCGTAGATCTTCCGGCAGGCGGCGGCGGGGTCAGGATCGCAGCAGTCCAGCAGGTTGACGCCCATGGTGATGGTG
>JAIEFH010000250.1 GCA_029067025.1 Oscillospiraceae bacterium
TCTGGGACAGATTCTTGTCGTTGTAGTCCGGCTTCTCATCGGCGGACAGGGCCATCAGCTCCCGCACCGCCTTCTTTACCGTCTTGGGCACGATGCCGTGGGCCTTGTTAAAGGCGTCCTGCTTTTCCCGGCGGCGCTCCGTCTCGTCCATAGCCCTCCGCATGGAGGGCGTAATGGTGTCGGCGTACAAAATCACAATGCCGTCGGCATTGCGGGCCGCCCGTCCGATGGTCTGGATCAGCGAGGTTTCCGAGCGCAAAAAGCCCTCCTTGTCCGCGTCCAGGATGGCCACCAGGGACACCTCCGGCAGATCCAAGCCCTCGCGGAGCAGGTTGATGCCCACCAGCACGTCGAACTCGCCCAGCCGCAGATCCCGGATGATCTCCATGCGCTCGATGGTGTCGATGTCGTGGTGCATATACCGCACCTTGATGCCCGCGTTTTTCAAATAGCTGGTGAGGCTCTCCGCCATTTTTTTGGTGAGGGTGGTGACCAGCACCCGCTTGTCCCGGGCCGTCCGCTCGGTAATCTCCCCGATCAGGTCGTCGATCTGCCCGTCCACCGGGCGCACCTCCACCCGGGGATCCAGCAGGCCGGTGGGCCGGATCACCTGCTCCACCACCTGGCCCGAGCGCTCCCGCTCGTACTCGCCGGGGGTGGCGGAGACATACACCACTTGGTTCAGCCGCTTCTCAAACTCGTCAAATTTCAGAGGCCGGTTGTCAAAGGCGCAGGGCAGGCGGAAGCCGTACTCCACCAGGGTGGTCTTTCTCGCCCGGTCGCCGTTGAACATGGCCCGCACCTGGGGGAGCGTGGCATGGCTCTCGTCGATGAACAGCACGAAATCCTTCGGGAAGTAGTCCAGCAGGGTGTGGGGCGGCGAGCCCACGGGCCGGCCCTCGATCACCCGGGAATAGTTCTCGATGCCGGAGCAGTAGCCCAGCTCCTGCATCATCTCGATGTCGTACATGGTGCGCTGCTTGACGCGCTGGGCCTCGATGAGCTTGCCCTCGCTTTCAAAAAAGGCCACCCGCTCCTCCATCTCCTTATAAATTTCCTGGATGGCGGAGTCCATCTTCTCCTTGGGGGTGACATAGTGGGTGGCGGGCCAGATGGGGATGTTGTTCAGCCGCCGGATGGGGGTGCCGGTGACCACATTGATTTCAGACAGGCGGTCGATCTCGTCCCCGAAGAACTCCACCCGGATGGCGGTGTCCTTCCAGTAGGCGGGCCAAATTTCGACGGTGTCCCCCCGCACCCGGAACATATTGCGCTCAAAGGCGATGTCGTTGCGCTCGTAGCGGATGGCCACCAGCTTTT
>JAIEFH010000251.1 GCA_029067025.1 Oscillospiraceae bacterium
GTGAACACGGTGTCCACCCGGAGCAGACTGGCGCTGGAGCTGCGGCCCATGGCCAGGAAGTTCACGGTGTACAGCCCCGTGTTGGTGATGATGCCCGCCAGGATGGAGGGCACCCCCATGCGGGTCTGCAAGAAGGCGGTGACGAAGCCGGCGCAAGCCCCGGCCAGCATAGCCGCCGGGATGGCCAGGATGGGGTGCCCCGCCGCCGCCATGGTCACCGACACCGCCGCCCCCAGCACGAAGCAGCCGTCGGTGGTCAGGTCGGCCACATCCAGGATGCGGTAGCTCAAAAACAGGGCCATGGCCACCAGGGCATACTGGAAGCCCAGGTCCAGGGCGGTTTGTGAAATCAGAAGTATGGCTCCCATGGGTTTTGCTCCCTTCATGCCCGCACCCCCGGCGAGTAGCCGGGGGGTGCTAGGCTGTTATCGTTTTTTGAAAATATCCAAATAGTGGTTGGACGCGCCCACCAGGTCGGCCCGCTCACAGGTGGCGAAGTGATACTGGAGGTAAAGCTCGTACAGCTCGTCGTCCATCTGGTCGATGGTGTCCCTCATATACCCGGTGGCCATATCCGTGCCCACAAAGTGCAGGCGCTCCACGGGGAGGTTTTCCATCAGCGCGTCGATCTCCTCCCGGCGGTGCAGGGCAAACACCTCCGCCGGGTCAGATGACAGCTTGAAGGTCGCCGGGTCTGCCAAGGCCCTGTAATGGGGATCCTTGAACATCCCCCTGACAAAACAGTACTGGATCGCGGTGGCGTCGCTGCCGCAGTAGGCGGCGAACACCACCCCACCGGGCTTTGTCACCCGGATGGCCTCGGTCAGCGCTTTGCGCTGATCGTCCACCGTGAATAGGTGGTACATGGGGCCCAACAGGAGAGTGAGATCGTAGGTTTCATCTCCAAAACCGCTCAAGTCCAAGGCGTTTCCCTGCCGGATGGTCACCGGCTCAGCCGGGAGGGTGTTCTGCCGAAACACATTGATATTATGCTCCAGCAATTCCACCGCATCCACCGCATAACCCTTCTGGGCCAGCGCGTGGGAGTAGCGGCCCGTCCCGGCCCCGATCTCAAGGATTCGATCGCCCTGCTTCAAGTATTTCTCAATATACCGCATGGTGGTCAGGAACTCCACCATCCCGTGGCGGCTTCTCAGGCGGGCATCCTCGTCACAGTGGTCTTCATAAAAAGCTTTTAAATAATCCTGTTCCATATGATCTCAACTTTAGTCGTCGTGTACAAACGGTTGATTACCAACTGCTGCCGCAGCGGTTTAAAGCTCTTTTTGCTATTTTTGCTAACTTTTTCTCTCCGTGTGCCGCCTATGGCGGCTTAGGCTGCAGTGCCCGCTGTGCGGACACTGCACGCGAGAAAAAGTTAGTCCTCGGTGGTCTGAACCTCCACCACCTGCCCCATGCTGCTGAACACAGAATAGTCGGCCTTCAGTTCGGCGGCGGTCTCGGTGTTGACGGTGATGATGCCGCCGTCCATCAGGTAGTAGTCTTCCAGGCCGCCCATGCCCTTGGTGATGGCCTCATAGGCCAGGTCGGCAGTGCGGGCGCCAAGATCCGTGTAGTTCACGCCACAGGTGGCAAAGGCGCCGTTGCGCACGAAGGAATCCGCCCCGGTATAGTGGGGGATGCCCGCCTTGGCCAGATCCTCGTAGATGGCCAGTTCGGCCACGGCGATGACGTTGTCGGTGGGGGTGAACACGGCGTCCACGCCGGCGGCGATGAGGGCGGAGGCGGCGGCCACCACCTCGTCATTGGTGTTGGCGGTCTGCTCCACGTACGCGATGCCCTTGCTGTCCAGATACTCCTTGGCGTCGGCGATGGGCTTGATGGAGTTGGGCTCGGACAGGGAGTACAGCAGGCCCACCTTGGACACGCTCGGGTTCTGGGCCAGCATCATGTCAAAAATGAAGGCGGTGTTCAGCGCGTCGCTGGTGCCGGTGACATAGTCGATGCCGGTGAGCTCAGCCGCGTCGGGATCGGAAATGGCGGCGTACACCACCGGAGTCTTGGTCTCCTCGGCGCTGGAGGCGGCAATCTGGGCCGCGGTGGTGGCAATGGGGATGATGGCGTCCACCTTGTCCGCGATGGCCTGATCAGCCAACTGCTTCAGCACGGTCTGGTCGTTCTGCTGGCCGCAGGTGATGTCGTACTCGATCTTGACGCCGTTGTCGGCGGCGATCTTGTCCAATTCGGCGGCCACGGCCTTGGCGATCTCGTCCAGGGAGGGGTGGTCAAACTGCTTGATGATGGCTACCTTGTAGGTGGTGTCGCCAGAGGGCTGCTGGGTGTCGGTCACGTTCTGGGTCTGCTCCCCCTGGGGAGGCTGGCTGTCCTGGGTCTTGCCGCTGGAGCAGGCGCACAGGGAGAGGGTCATGGCCGCGGCGGCGGCAAGGGCGAACAGCTTCTTCAGAGTGTTGTGCTTTTTCATGGTGTTTTCCTCCATATTATATGATTTTGGATGGCAGATGACCCGAATGTTGCCGGGATTCGGGGAGGAAAGGCAAACAAAAAAGCCTTTGCCCCACATGGGACAAAAGCTGCTGCTTCTGCGATACCACCCAAATTGACGTTAAAAACGTCCACTCGCTTACGCGTACCATCATACGCGCCCCGATGGATAACGGGTGGGAAACCCGTCGGTCTCTACTTAGCCAAAGCCGTTCGATCCGCCCTCCGAAGTCCATTCGCCAGCCGCTCGCCGCCCCGTTCCCACCATCGGGGGCTCTCTGAAGGTTTGCCATGCCGGTTACTTCTCTCCGTCACTGGTTTGTGCTGTTTGGTTGTTGTCGCTATTATATGCGGGGACGGGCCGTTTGTCAACCCCCTTTTTCAAAAAATTTTTACCACATTAAAGCAACAAACAGTTCTGCGCCCCGCCCCCGGTTCCGGGGACGGGGCGATCCATCACCACTTATTCTCCACCTTTTCCGCGAATCCCATCAGATCCCTGACTTGAAGCCTTGTCCCGTCGTCCAGCACCGCCGTGCCACTGAACCGCCCGAATACCTGGTGCTGGTCGCTCTTGATGAGCTTCACATCCGTGCAGGACGCCCGGTCGAGGACGGGGACGAAGTCCATCTCAAACCGCCCGTCATCGCTGGTGAACCGCCACGGGCTCATATAATCCTCTTTGCCCTCCCGCATGGGGATGCCAAAGTCCACCTGGGACAGTTTGTGGGCCTTTCCCTTGTAAAACAGCATATTCTCCGTGGCGGCGGAGGTGTCGCCAAAGCCGTATCCGATGTTGAACCCGAAGTCCGCCCCGTCCACCAGCCCGGAGGCGGAGCCCCAGTACCAGGTATTGTGATACGTCCACACCCCACGACCCCAGTCCAGCACGGCGAAGGAGCTGTCCGGCTCGAAGCGGTACTCCTCCTCACCGACGCGCACCATACCGGCGGCCCGCATACAGTTGATCTTCTGGTTGTAGTAGAAGTGCGCCCTTTTCTCAAAGGGGGTGCAGATGACCATGGACTCCTCCGGCTCGTCCGTGAGGGTGAGCTGGACGTCAATGGGTAGGTCATCCTTGAACTTGTCCATGTGGGCGGTGAGCTGGCGCTTCCCCTCCGCCGCCTGGAACAGGATGGCGTGGCGCTTCCCGGAGCTGGCGGTCACCCCCACAGCCGACGTGGCGGGCAGGCCGGTACGGCCCATGGGGAAGGCGGACATGGGACTTTTGGTGATCTCCCAGGGCTCCCCCTCAAAGGACAGGAAGGAGATGGAATCCAGCCCCATATAGCTGTTGTCGGCAATGGTCAGCGCCACGCCGAAGCGGTCATTCCCCACGTAGTAATAATCCCATTCCTTCAGCCGGGTGGCGCCACCCTTCACCTTTTTCCGGTCGTACACGGGGAGCAGCCGCTTGGCAAAGCCCGCCCGGGTGAGGTTTCCCTGCTCGTCCAGCAGGGGGATCTGTTCCGTGATCTCGTACTGCATACAGATACCTCCACAATTTTTTGACGCTCTATTTCACTATTTTTGTGAAAATATTGTATCACAGTTCCTTCCAATATCCAAGGCCAATCGTCCGGTACCTTGTACCGTTTCCGGGGAATCCCCTGGCCGGAAATTTTTGAGGGACAGGCAAGCTCACCCATCGCTCCGCATAATCTCTCCCCACGGGGGTGATGGCATTGCTTCGGCTGCTCAAGGAAAAAAGGGTACGGGACGCCCTAGTGGGACTGGCTCTGCTCATCGCCACGGCGGGGCTGGTGGCCTCGCCGGATCAGGCGATCACCGGCGCCAAAGACGGGCTGACGCTGTGCTTCAACGTCATCGTGCCCTCCCTGTTCCCCTTCTTCGTGCTGTCCTCCCTGGTGGTGGATTTGGGTCTGGCCGCCTATCTGGGCCGGGCTCTGGAGGGGCTGATGCGCCCCCTGTTTCGGGTGAGCGGGAGCTGCGCGGCGGCGGTGGCCCTGGGCTTTATCGGCGGCTACCCCGTGGGAGCCCGCACCGCCCTCCAGCTCTACCAGCAGGGGCTGTGCTCCAAAACGGAGGCGGAGCGGCTGCTGGCCTTTTGCAACAACTCCGGCCCTGCTTTCATCTTAGGGGTGGTTGGCGCGGGCATTTTTGGGGACAGCCGGGTAGGCCTTCTGCTCTACCTCACCCATGCCCTGGCGTCGCTGATCGTGGGGCTGCTGTTCCGTTTTTATGGCGGATCCGAGCAAAAGCGCACGTCCAAGTCCCATCCTAAGCCCATCCAAACGGTCACTATCCCCGCCGCGTTTACAGGCGCCGTATCCCGCTCCCTCCAGAGCACCCTGAATATCTGCGCCTTTGTGGTATTCTTTGCCGTGGTGCTCCAACTTTTATCCGTCTACGGGGTGTTCGCGGCATTGGCGCGGTTACTGTCCCTGGCCGGTTTTCAGCCGGAGTGGGCCAAGCGGCTGGTAGCTGGGTTGTTGGAGCTGTCTTCCGGCGTGTCCTCCCTGCGGGGAACCACCCAACTGGCGGGGCGGGTGTCCATGGCGGCGTTCATGCTGGGCTGGGCGGGGCTGTCGGTTCACTGCCAAGTGCTGTCCTTCCTGGTGGACAGCGGCCTGTCCGCCAAGACCTATCTGGCCGGAAAGCTGTGCCATGGACTGATTGCCGCTGGGCTGACTTGGTGCCTCGCCCGGCTGTTCCCCCTGTCCGCCCCAGTGGCGGACTATCTGGCGGAGCAGGCAGAATCCATCGCGGCGCTGGACTTTTCCACGGCGCTGGCCGCGTCCTCTCTGGCGGCGCTGGCGGGTTGGCTGATTTTGGCGGCGCTTTGCCGCTCACTCTGGCGAAATAAGTGTGGAAATCCCGCGAAATATCGTGTATAATAGAAAAACCTAAATTTGCATCATAACAATTTACCATCTCCAGGGAGGAGCCGCCATGCTGTTTGATAAACATATTGAGCCCCGCTGCGGCTACTGCCAGCGGGCTACGCCGCTGGACGAGGGACAGATGATGTGCGTCAAAAAAGGGATCGTAGCCTGTGCCGGCTCCTGCCGCCGGTTCCGCTATGATCCTCTGAAGCGCACGCCGCCCAAGCCCCTGGCGGCCTCGTTTGCTCACTTGAAGGACGAGGATTTCACCCTATAATTCTCGTCCTTTTTATGCCTTGAACTGCACAGTCCCGCCGCTGTACTTTTTTGCGCAGATATGCTATACTCCCCTCAGCGGAGATAAAAACACAGTCCCCGTCGGGTAGTCGGGGCGCGGGGGAGCTCCCTCCCGCCAGTAACCTGCCTCCTTGGTTGTCCCTTCTCCGCGCACTATGTCAAAGGAGGACAACTGAATATGTGCGTTTCCAAGGCAAGTCTCACCGTGTATTTTGAACCGCCCTTTTGGGTGGGCCTGTACCAGCGGGAGGATGAGGATGGCTGCCGAGTGTGCAAAATCACCTTCGGCGCTGAACCAAAGGATCAGGAAGTTCTGGACTGGCTTCTCAGCCACTGGCGGGAACTGCGGTTCAGTCCTCCGATAGTCGGGAATCGGGAGATCAACCGTCTGCCCAGTCCCAAACGAATGCGCCGGGAAGCCCGCAAGGCCACCCAGACCGCCGGGACAGGCACTAAGGCACAGCAGGCACTCCAGCTCCAGCGGGAACAGCAGAAGGCACAGCGAAAAGCCGATTCCAAGGAGCACCGGGAGGCAGAGCGGGAGCGGAAGCTCGTCCTCCGGCAAGAGAAACGCAGGCAGAAGCACCGGGGGCATTGACCGGCCATCTGCCACACAGGAAAAGAGCGGTGGTCATTGCCCACCGCTCTTTCGCGTCCGCACAATTCAAATTAAACAAAAGAAAACGGACAGCCCTTCAACTGTCCGTCTCTTTGTGTCGGCACTACCTATCTTCCCAGGCCGTCGCCAGCCAAGTATTTTCGGCGCGAGTGAGCTTAACTGCCGTGT
>JAIEFH010000252.1 GCA_029067025.1 Oscillospiraceae bacterium
GCTTTTTGCAGGGCTTCGCTGGTCATGGTGTGACAACCTCCTTGGCTGCTGCGGTTATAATCATATCATAACGCTTTTTTGCGCCGATGGCAATGCCGGTTTTTCAAAAAAGAACGGTAGGTTGCCGCCTTTCCATCATCATACATACGGAATGGGCATGATAATTAATTCGGAACAAGTATTTTACATTTTGCAGAGATGCTGGTATAATAGATTTACAAAGTTGAAGGCGTAAACGGCCAAGGACAGAAAGGATGGTCACTATGGCAGTCAAACAGACAGCGGGCAGAGATGCCCTGGGAGGATTTGCCCCGAAATTTGCCCAGCTCAACGACGACGTGCTTTTTGGCGAAGTGTGGAGCAGGGAGGAACAACTGTCCCTGCGGGATCGCTCCCTGGTCACGGTGACAGCGCTGATGGCTCAGGGGCTGACGGATTCCTCGTTCCAGTACCACCTGATGTCGGCGAAACAAAACGGCATCACAAAGCCGGAGATCGCGGAAATCCTGACCCACGCGGCCTTTTACGCAGGCTGGCCCAAGGCCTGGGCGGCCTTCCGCCTGGCCAAGGACATCTGGACGGAGGACGGGGCCGATGAAAAATCCGCCCACGCCAACGCCATGATCTTTCCCATCGGCCAGCCCAACGACGGGTTTGCCCAGTATTTCACCGGCCAGAGCTACCTCGCGCCCCTCTCCACCCAGCAGGTGGGCGTTTTTAATGTGACGTTTGAGCCGGGATGCCGCAACAACTGGCACATCCACCACGCGGACAAGGGCGGCGGACAAATTCTGGTCTGCGTCGCCGGGCAGGGCTGGTATCAGGAGTGGGGTAAAGAGCCCCGGGCGCTGCGTCCGGGAGATGTGGTCAACATCCCCGCCGGCGTCAAACACTGGCACGGCGCGGCGGCGGACAGTTGGTTCTCCCACCTGGCCATTGAGGTGCCGGGGGAGAACGGCCGCAGCGAGTGGCTGGAGGCTGTGGATGACGCGCAGTATAGAAAATTGGACAAATAGAGGTTTTACCATGGAAATCATTGAAAATCAACGTTTTGACCAGGAGCGGGCGCTGTACGGCAGCAGGGATCTGACGGTGCGGGGCTGCGCGTTTGACGGCCCCGCGGACGGTGAAAGCGCCTTCAAAGAGTGTGAACGCATCGTGGCGGAGGACTGCTTCTTTAACCTGCGCTATCCCCTCTGGCACGTCCACGGGCTGGCTATCCGCCGCTCGGAGATGACCGAGCTGTGCCGGGCCGCCCTGTGGTATTCGGATCACATCTCCATCACCGACAGCAAGCTCCACGGCATCAAGGCCCTGCGGGAGTGCGCTGACATCTCCATCACCGGCACCGACATCCGCTCCCCGGAGTTTGGCTGGTCGTCAAAGAATGTGGAACTGCGGGACTGCGACGCGGAGAGCGAATACTTTTTCATGCGGGCGGAGAACCTCTCCTTCTCCGACGTCCGTTTCAAGGGGAAGTATTCATTCCAATACATCAAAAACGCCCGCTTCGACCACTGCACATTTGACACCAAGGACGCGTTCTGGCACTCTGAGAACGTCACCGTCACGGACAGCGTCGTGAAAGGCGAATACCTGGCCTGGTACTCCCAGGGGCTGACCCTGATCCGCTGCAAGATCATCGGCACGCAGCCGCTGTGCTACTGCAAGGGGCTGACCCTCGTCGACTGCGAAATGGAGGGCACCGATCTCTCCTTTGAAAAGTCCGAGGTGGAGGCCACCGTCACCACCCCCATCTTCAGCGTGAAAAATCCCCGCTCCGGCACCATCACCGCGCCCGCCGTAGGCGAGATCATCATGGATGACCCGGAGGCACGTGGCGAGATTGTCACCTGTGAACCAGCCGGCAGCGGCTGTACATAAGAACAAAGGCGGAGGATCCGAACCCCGCCGTTCAAAAATAGAGCTTGACAAACCAAGCATCCGTACTATAATAAGAGTACGGATGTTTGATTTTTGTGGGCTTGCTCTTTCGCCGCTGACCGGCGCGGGGGCTGTGTCCGCCACTGGCTGGAAAGGGGAGAATTCTGTGGATGTCATGGACAAGCTGACGATCCTGGCCGACGCCGCCAAGTATGACGCCGCCTGCACCTCCAGCGGGGTGACCCGGGGCGCCAGGCCGGGAACCATCGGCACCGCCGCCAGTTCCGGCTGCTGCCATACCTTTTCCGCCGACGGGCGGTGCGTGTCCCTGCTGAAAGTGCTTTACACCAACCACTGCTGTTACGACTGCGCCTACTGCGTCAACCGCCGGTCCAATGACGTGCGCCGCACCGCCTTCACCCCCCGGGAGCTGGCGGAGCTGACCATCCAGTTTTACCGGCGCAATTATATCGAGGGGCTGTTCCTGTCCTCGGCAGTGCTGAAAAGCCCCGATTACACCACGGAGCGGATCATTGAGACCCTGCGCCTGCTGCGCACCGAATACCATTTTAACGGCTATATCCACGCCAAGGCCATTCCCGGGGCGGATCCCGGCCTCACCTATGAGCTGGGGCTGCTGGCGGACCGGCTGAGCGTCAACATCGAGCTGCCCTCGGAGGGCTCCCTCCGGCTGCTGGCTCCCGACAAGAGCAAAACCGCCATTTTCAAGCCCATGGCACAGATCCGGGATGGGGCGGCACAGTCCAAGGCGGAGCTGAAGCTCTACCGCCACGCCCCCCGGTTCGCCCCGGCGGGGCAGTCCACCCAGATGATCGTAGGGGCCACCCCGGAGAGCGACCGGCACATTTTGTCCCTGACGGAGGGGCTTTACCAGAAATACCACTTGAAGCGGGTATTCTACTCCGCCTATATGCCCGTGTCCGACCACAAAAACCTGCCCGCGCCCGTGGGGTTCAAGCCGCCCCTCCTGCGGGAGCACCGGCTCTATCAGGCCGACTGGCTGCTGCGGTTCTATGGCTTCACCGCCGGGGAAATTCTGGACGACGACCACCCCAACTTTGACGAGGCCCTGGATCCCAAGAGCGATTGGGCCCTCCGCCACCCGGAGTTTTTCCCGGTGGAGGTGAACCGGGCAGACTACGAGGCCATCCTGCGGGTGCCCGGCATCGGGGTTCGGGGCGCCCAAAAAATCATTGCCGCGCGGCGGTACGGCCCGCTCTCCTTTGAGGGGCTGAAGCGGCTGGGCATCGTGATGAAGCGGGCGCAGTATTTCATCACCTGTTCGGGCCGGATGCTGCCTGGGCTGCGGTTCGGCCCGGACAGCGTCTACCGCCGCCTGACCGGATTGGAGCGGATGGAACTGGGCGGAGAAAGCTGGCAACAGTTGTCCCTGTTTGGCCAGGAGGTGGGCTGAGATGACGGCCTATCGCTATGACGGCACCTTCGCCGGCTTTTTGACCTGCGCCTGGGACGCTTTGGAGCGCAAAAGGTCGCCCGTGGAGTTCCTGCTTTTCGGCGATGAGGCCAGCCTCTGGGAGGTGCGGGAGATGGCCACAGACGAGGGGCGCGCCAAACGGCTCTATGCCGCGCTGGCCCGCCGGGTCTCCCCCGCCTTTCAAAAGCTCATCGCCCGGGGGTTTTTGACCTGCCTGCCCCAGAAGGAACTGGCCCTGCTGGAGCTTATCTGCCGGGGGCTTCGGGAAGGGGACCGGGTGCGGCAGGATCTGAGCGACCCGGTGGTGGCCAGGGTCAACCTGGCGCTCACAAAAATGTGGACTGAGTGGGATCATTTGAAGGGGTTTGTCCGCTTTTCCGACCTGGACGGCATTCTGGTCGGGGAGATCGAGCCCAAAAACCGGGTGCTGCCCCTGCTGGCACCCCACTTTGCCGCGCGGTACTCCGGGGAGCGGCTGACCCTCTATGACCGCACCTACCATGAGATTTTTCTCTCCGACCGGGGGCGGTGGAAGATCCTCCCCGCCGAGGACTTCCGCATGGGCCCCGCCGGCACAGAGGAGCGGGCGTTCCGGGCCATGTGGCGGAACTACTTTCAGACTATCGCCATTGAGGGACGGATCAACCCCAAATGCCAGTCCACCCATATGCCGAAACGCTACCGGCACGTGATGACCGAGTTCCTCACCGACGAGGAGATGGAGACGGGCCTGCCGGGTCAGACTGCCAAGGCGCTGGGAGAGCGCCCCACAGGCTGAACCCCGAGCCGCAAGGCATAAAGATCTGCCGGAAACGGAACAAATCCACGGACCATGACAATTTGACATGGCCCGTGGATTTGTTGGCAATGCGGTTTCCCGCTTGACGGACGGGGGGCGGTGAGGTATGCTATATCCATGCGAAAAAACGCGAGGCCCAGCGGGCCCATAGGATGCAAAGGAGTGGTACGCGTATGTCACAGCCTGTCACATTCGCCATCTGCGGCTGCGGCGCCCGGGGCCTGGAAGCCTATGCCCCCTATCAGGAGGGGCACCCGGACGAGATGAAAGTTGTCGCCGGCGCGGACATCCGGCCCGAGCGTCTGGCCATGCTGCGGGAGCGGTACGGCGTGCCGCCCGAGCGGTGCTTCGCCTCCGACGCGGAGCTGCTGGCCCAGCCGCGCCTGGCCGACGTGATGATCGTGGCCACCCAGGATCGGCAGCACGTGGCCAACGCTCTGGCCGCTCTGGACAAAGGTTACCACGTGCTGTTGGAAAAACCCATCTCCCCCAGTTTGGAGGAGTGCCGTGCCCTTCAGAAGAAGGCCCACGAGACGGGAAAAGTGGTGGTGGTGTGCCACGTGCTGCGCTACACCAGGTTCTACTCTGTCCTGGAAGAACTCCTGCGCCAAGGGGAGATCGGTAAGCTGGAGACCATCGACGCCATCGAGCACGTGGCCTACTGGCACCAGGCCCACAGCTTTGTCCGGGGCAATTGGCGAAACGGCCTTGAAACCAGCCCCATGATCCTGCAAAAAAGCTGTCACGACATGGACATCCTGCGCTGGCTGGCGGGGGAGCCCTGCCTGAAGGTGCAGAGTTTTGGCGCGCTGGACTATTTCACGGCGGAAAACGCCCCGGACGGGGCGGCTCCGCGCTGCCTGGACGGCTGCAAATGCAAGGAGGACTGTCCCTACGACGCGGAAAAAATCTACATCACCGACCCCCGCACCGGCGTACACGGCGGCGGAAAGGGGTGGCCTTGCGGCGTACTGGTCAGCGACCCCACGGAAGAGAAGCTCCGGGAAGCCCTGCGCACAGGGCCTTACGGGCGCTGTGTGTTCCACTGTGACAACAACGTGGTGGATCATCAGACCGTGAATCTGGAGTTCGCCAACCACATTCACGCCACCTTTACCATGACCGCCTTCACCCAATCCTGCCACCGCACCATCAAGGTGACGGGCACTTTGGGCGAGATTGAGGGGGACATGGCGGAAAATACCCTCCATCTCCGCCGGTTCGGCCGGCCCGAGCGGATCATCGACCTGCGGGAGGAGGGCGGCCAGTACTCCGGCCACGGCGGCGGAGACTTCGGCCTAATATCCAGCTTCTGCAAGCTCATCGCCGACGGCGGCTCCCAGGGACTCACCGACGTGGACGCCTCTGTGGAGAGCCATGTCATGGCTCTGGCCGCCGAAGCCTCCCGTCTGGCGGGCGGCAAAACCATCACACTGGCTGATTTTTAAGGAGGTCTTTAGACGTGGAATTGACGGAACAAGCCATCCTTCTCCAGGCGCCCAACCCCGCGGCTGCGGAAAACGGCAGAAAGCTGTCGAAAAAGGGCAGCTTCTCCGCCCACCGCAAAACAGAGGACGGAACCCTCTATTGGTGCGAGTGCGCGGGCAGCGGCAAGAATCCCTACCGCGTGTCCATCGACTTCACCCAGGCGGATTCTCCCACCTGCCGCTGCTCCTGCCCCAGCAGGCAGTTCCCCTGCAAGCACGCCCTGGGGCTGATGTTTGAAATTCTGGCGGGAAAGGAATTCGAAATCGCGGACATCCCCCAGGACATTGCCGACAAGCGGGCCAAGCAGGCCGCCCGGGCGGCGAAGAAGGAGGCGGCGGCTGAGGAGGGCGGCAGCCCCGCCAAGCCCAAAAAGCCCAACGCCGCCGCCCAGAAGAAAAAGCTGGCGAAACAGTTAGAGGGCCTGGACATGGCGGAGAAGATGGTGGACGAGCTGCTCACCTCCGGCCTTGGCACCCTGGCGGGCAGCTCCGCCCAGACCTTTGACAAGCTGGCCAAGGATCTGGGGAGCTGCTACCTCACCGGGCCCCAGACAGCGTTTACCCGCATTGCCCTGACGGTTCGCACCGTGCAGAAGGACCCCGCCCAGGCGGACGCGGCTTACGCCGAGGCGCTGCGGCTGCTGGTGGCGCTGCGCTCCACCATCAAGAAGGGCCGCGTATTCTTAGAGGGCAAATTGGAGACGGGCAACTATTCCGCCGAGGATTCCGCCCTGTTCGAGGCGCTGGGCGGCGTGTGGAAGCTGGAGGACTTGAAGGCCATCGGCTCGGTCAAGGAAAACGCAAAGCTGGCGCAGCTCTCCTTCGACGTGTCCTACGACGAGGCAAAAAAGGAGTACGTGGAGCGGGGCTGGTGGCTGGACATCGACAGTGGTGACATCTGGCAGACCCTGAATCTGCGCCCGGTCAAGGCGCTGAAATACGTGAAGGGGGACGACAGCCGGTTCGATCTGCTGGAGATCCCCGCCCTGTACATCTATCCCGGCGAGGGGGACCGCCGGGTGCGCTGGGACGGCGCGTCCACCCGGCCCCTAACGGCAGAGGAACAGGCCGGCATCCCCGCCCTGGCCCAGCCCGATCTGGCGGCTGCCACGAAGCTGGTGAAGGGGAAAATCAAGAACACCCTGGCCCCCAAATTCCTGGCGGTGCTGGTGCCTATCGGAGCGCTGGGCAAAATCGGGGACGAGTTCGTGCTGGAGGACGCCCAAGGGGGCCGTATCCTCCTCCGGGATCGTCCCGAGGACGGCGCGGATCACGCCTGCACCGAACGGCTTGGGATGCTGCCTCGGGCCATCCCGACGGGCAGCGCCCTATTCGGCCTGATGTTTTACGATGGGCGGGACAAGGCCCTGTGCCTCCACCCCTACAGCGTGGTTACGCCGGATGGCATTCTCCGGCTGCAATATTGAGGAGGTGCGCGCATGAATTTACAGCCTCTTTATGATGTGAAGGAGCGGTTGGAATACGCCGCCATCGCGGGCGTGTCCCTGCTGGGGGAGGACTTCCGCCTCCAACGGGCGGCGGAGGGCTTGAAGCCCCTGGCAGCGGCCAGCCCAGTGTTTGGAAAGATCGACGCGGGGCTTTCCAAGCTGCTGGCCGCGCCCCCGGAGCAGCGCTCCGGCCTGCTGCTGGACGTGCTGGCCCTGGTGGACGCGGTAGCCTACACCCAGGCAAACGCCGGAGCGGAGGGCGATTTGGAACCCCTGCCCGTAGGCGGCGGGGTATACCGCCAGATCTCCTACGGGCAGATCAGCCCCCTGCTCACCGCCCTCACCACCACCGGCGGCGGGCGGATGGAGATTGTGAAATCCGCTTGGGAGAACCACCCCGAGTTTTTTGAGGACTACCGGGTGCTGCCCGCGGTCATTGGCGGACTGGGGGACAGCTACGGCGAGATGGGAGAACTGTGCGCCACCCTGCTGAAAAAGCTGGGGCCGTCTGTGATCCCGGCGCTGAAACAGGGCTTTGACCCCGCCGGAAAGAAGGAGATGTCCCGCCGGGTGGAGGTTATTGCCGCCCTTGAAGGGGAGAAGGCCACGCCCTGGCTGCGGGAAATTCTGCCCGAGGCGAAGAAGGACGTGCGCGCCGACGTTATCACCGCCCTGGGCGGGGACGGGGACAACACCGCCCTTTTGCTGGATCTGGCCAAATCCGAGCGGGGCAAGAACCGGGAGGCTGTCCTGGAAGCCCTGGCAAAGCAGGGCGGGGACGAGGTTTCCACCTTCTGGAAAGAGGAGCTAGACAAAAACACTCAGGCTGTCACCTTCCTGCGCACTACCCGGGCAGACTGGGCCTCCGACTTGGTGGCCCGCGGACTGTGGGATCGGGTGGAGGCCGCAGTGGAGCAGGGCGGCCAGATCGGCAAGCAGACCCATGCGGATATCTCGACCTGGCTGGCCTCCGCCGAGGGCAAGTCCTCCCCTTCCATGCTGGACTTTTGGCGTTGGGCGGACGCAAAAACGGAGGCCATTGACAAGCTGAAAAGCCACACCGACCAGCCTCTGCGCCTGGGGGCGCAGCTCACCGAGCTGCTGCTGGACAGCCTGTGCTGCGCCGGGCCGGGGCCGCTGTGCGAGCTGTGCCTGGAGCTGTGGGGGAAGCACAAAGATGAGGCCCACTGGCTGCCCCACGCAGTCGTGGCGTCGCTGCTGACCCGCTCGGCCAGCGAGGTGTACGACGAGTTCTCCCCCTATGTGCCCACCATCAAACCCCTGCTGGGCGGCGCCCAGAAGCAGGCGCTCCACAACGCCGTCCTCGAAGGGCTGGGGCGGCTGGCGCGGAAGGAGGACACCGGGGCGTATCTCATCAACCGCGTCTGGCCCACCGCCCAGCCGCTGGATCAGCGGTGGGTCAAGCGGCTCACCCATGCCGTGTGGAAGACCACGGGAAAGAAGGGGGGCGGCTCAGCTTATGCCTACTGGGAGCCTATTGAGGAGTACGATTTGACCTTGATCCGGCTGACCGACCCGGCGGACGAGGAGACACGGGAACTACTTGTCCCCTACCTCCGGGAGCGGATGGCGGAGAATGGACAGCCATACACCTACAGCCGCTGGCTGTTCCGGTTCGGCGGCAGCCCCAGGGGCGTACTGGGAAAGGCGATGGCAAGAAACCCCAAAAGCAACCGCCTTGGCGTATTATGGAATCTGATGAACGATGCGGCCCAAGTCTTGCCGCCGGAGGAGACGGCGATGCTTTTGGAGGAAGTTTTGTCCTCCGGCGGTATCAACAAGGAGGCCCTGTCTACGGCTGAAAAGGCCATCCCCTGGACCATTGAGCAGCTCCGGGCGGGCAAGCCCTTCCCAACGTGGGATGACTGGATGGAACTAAGGTAAACGGAGGAATGTGACATGGCAGACAAAAACGTACAGCGCCTCCCGGCGGAGGAGCTTTATCAAACCGAGCTGGACGCGCTGATCTCGGCGGAGACCGACACCGTCCCCACCGGGTGGCGGATGTCTCCCCGGTCGGTGCTGACCTATCTCACCGGAAATGTGAAGGTAAAGGGCGTGGACATCACACCCAAGTACATGGGCAACAGGCGGCTGGTGGAGATCGCCATCGCTACCCTGGTCACCGACCGGGCCCTGCTGCTCATCGGCGAGCCGGGCACGGCGAAATCCTGGCTTTCCGAGCACCTGGCCGCCGCCGTCAACGGCGACTCCACCAAAGTGGTACAGGGCACGGCGGGCACCACCGAGGAGCATATCCGCTACTCCTGGAACTACGCCATGCTGATTGCCAAGGGGCCCTGCCCGGAGGCCATGGTGAAAAGTCCTGTCTACCGGGCCATGGAGACCGGCTCCATCGCCCGTGTGGAGGAGATTTCCCGCTGCGCCAGCGAGGTGCAGGACGCGCTGATCTCCATCCTGTCGGAGAAACGGCTGAGCGTGCCCGAGCTGGGCCTGGAGGTGCCCGCCGCCAAGGGCTTCTCGGTCATTGCCACCGCCAACACCCGGGACAAGGGCGTCAACGATATGTCGGCGGCGTTAAAGCGGCGGTTCAACATCGTCGTCCTGCCCACCCCGTCGGATATGGAGACGGAAATGGACATCGTGCGCACCCGCGTGGCCCAGTTGTCCAGCGGTCTTGACCTGAACGCCCGCCAGCCCGACGAGGACACCGTGGAGAAGGTGGTCACCATTTTCCGGGAGCTGCGGGGCGGCGCCACGCTGGACGGCAAGCAGAAGCTGAAAACCACCTCCGGCGTGCTGTCCACCGCCGAGGCCATCTCCCTGCTGGCCAACTCCATGGCGCTGGCCGGAAGCTTTGGGGACGGCCGCGTATCCGACGGCGATCTGGCCGCCGCCCTCCAGGGGGCCGTGGTGAAGGACGAGGAAAACGACAAGGTCACCTGGAAGGAGTATCTGGAGAACGTGATGAAGAAGCGGGGGCATGAGTGGCTGCCGCTCTACCGCGCCTGCCGGGAGCTGAACGGGTGATGAGCGGCCCGATTTTATTCGGTGTGCGCCACCTGTCCCCGGCGGCGGCGTACCATCTGCGGCGGGCACTGGACGCGGCCCAGCCGGAGCTGGTGCTGGTGGAGGGCCCCAGCGACCTCAACGACCAGATGAAGTGGCTGTGCCACCCGGACACCCAGTTCCCCGCCGCCATCATGGCCTACACCAAGGAAGCGCCGGTGCGGACAATTTTGTATCCCTTTGCCGTCTACTCCCCGGAAATTCAGGCCATTTTGTGGGCTCATGAGCACAAGGTGGAGTGCCGGTTCATGGATCTGCCCTCGTCGGTGTTCCTGGGGATCAAGCCCTGGTTTGCATCGGTCACCGAGGAAAATGAAACCGAGAAAGACAATGAGGACGCCGGAGAGGCCCCGGCTGAGGAGGAAGCCCCCACGACGGAGAGTGTCTACCGCCGTCTGGAAACGCTGACCGGGGAAGATCACGACACCTTCTGGGAGCGCACCTTTGAGCAGATCGAGAGTGGGCCGGATTTCCAGGACGCCAACAACACCTTCGGGCGGCAGCTCCGTGCGGCGACTGTGGACGATCAGCGCCGCATGGCGGAGACGATCGTCCGCGAAGCGTACATGAAGCGGGTGATCGCCCAGGCAGTCGCCTCTGGCATTTCCCCGGAAAAGATTTTCTGCGTCTGCGGCTCCTTCCATGTGGCAGGGCTGGAGGAAAACCAGCCCATGACCGACGAGGAGGAGAAGGCTTTGCCCCGGGCCGACTCCTGTGTGACGCTGATGCCCTATTCCTATTACCGCCTGTCCTCCCGCTCGGGCTACGGCGCGGGGAACAAGGCCCCCGCCTACTTTGAGCTGTTGTGGGAAGCCCTCAACAGGGGTGGCGCGGGGGAGACAGCGTACCTCTATTTGACCCATCTCGCCGCCGCCCACCGCAAGGCGGGCAATCTCACCTCCTCCGCCGAGGTCATCGAGGCGGTGCGGCTGGCGGACACGCTGGCGGCCATGCGGGGGAGCAAGTACCCCACCCTGTCCGACCTGCGGGACGCAAGCGTTACCACGATGGGCCACGGCAGCTTTTCCGAGCTGGCCCTGGCCGCGGCGGACACGGAGATCGGCAAGAAGATCGGCTTCCTTCCCGAAGGGGTGGCCCGCACGTCGGTGCAGGAGGACTTTTACCGGCAGCTCAAGGAGCTGCGGCTGGAGAAATTCCGCACCGCTGAATTGCAGCGCCTTGACCTGGATCTGCGGGAAAAGCTGAACGTGAAGTCGGAACAGGCCGCGCTGGGCGACCTGCGGCGCTCCTTCTTCCTCCACCGCCTGCGGGTGCTGGGGGTGCACTTCGCCAACCTCCTCCCCTCCCGGCAGGACGGGGCAAACTGGGGGGAGTACTGGGAGCTGCGCTGGACGCCCGAGGCGGAGATCGAGATCGTGGAGTCCGCCCTCATGGGGGAGACCATCGAGGGCGCCGCCGCCTTTGCCCTCAAGGAGCGGGCGGATAACAGCGGCTCCATCGCTGAAGCCGCCGCCATCTTCCAGGACGCGTTTTTGTGCGGGATGCCCGCCGCCGCGGCCCATGCTCTGTCCGTCTTGCAGGGGCTGAGCGTGGACTCCGCCGCCATTTCGGAGGTGGCAGACACCGCTGCGCGGTTGTCCTTGGTGGTGCGGTACGGCGACCTGCGGCGGTTCGACCCCGCGCCCGTTATCCCGCTCATTAAACAGCTCTATCTGCGGGCCTGCCTGACGCTGACAGGGGCCTGCGTGTGCGACGCCAAGGCCGCCCCCGAGGTGACCCGCGCCATGGATCAGCTCAACGCCCTCCAGCTCAACCACGACTTTTTGGAGGAGGATCGCTGGCTGGATCTGCTGGCGGACATCTCCGACCGGGACGACCTGAACACCCGCTGTTCCGGCTTCGCCATGGCAATTCTCCTGGAGCGGGGACGCGCGGACGAGGCCCTTCTCTCCCGTGAGGTGGCCCGGCGGCTGTCCCCCGGTGTGCCCGCCGATCTGGGTGCGGGGTGGTTTGAGGGGCTGGCGGGCAAAAACCGCTATGCCCTCATTGCCCGGTTGAGCCTGTGGCGGCAGCTGGACGACTACCTCAGCGGCCTGGACGACGAGACCTTCCGGCGGGCGCTGGTGTTCCTGCGGCGGGCGTTTGCCGACTTCTCCCCCAGCGAAAAGAACGACATCGCGGAGAATCTGGGCGAGATCTGGGGCGTCAGCCCCCAGCAGGCGGCGGAGGTTCTCATGAACGACATCACCGAGACGGAACAGGCGGTGCTGGACAGCCTGGACGAGTTCGACTTTGACGACATTTAGGGGGTGGACGCTGTGGCACAAAGTGAACAACTATCCCGCTGGCGGCTGATTCTCGGCTCGGAGACAGAGGACTCCTTTACCGGCATGGGCGGCGGCGCGCTGTCCCAGGAGGAGCTGCTGATGGACGGCGCGCTGTCCGCCATCTACGGCGGGCCAGGGGAAGGCTTTGGCAACAACAGTCCCAGCGGCGGGGCAGGGAAGGGGCCCTCTTCCCCAGTCATTTCCAAGTGGCTGGGGGACCTGCGGTCCCTGTTCGACCCGGAGACCGTGGCGGTGGTGCAGAAC
>JAIEFH010000253.1 GCA_029067025.1 Oscillospiraceae bacterium
GAGGGACGGGCACATTCCGGGGCGGGAACAGGGGGGCGTCCTCCCGCTTGCACCAGCTCTCCTTCAGCGTCCACAGGCAGTAGAAGTCCGCCCAGCCGCCGTCAAACCGGGCCAGTTCGTCCGGGCTGAGCACGTAGGCGGGCAGGCCCGCCCGGCGGGGGCGGATCAGCTCCACGTCCACCCCCACAGGGTGGTCGGACAGGGCGCACAGAGCTATCCCCCCGCTGTGGGACAGGGAGAACCAGCGGTCGTCCAGCCCCCGGAAGAAGGGCTTCCCCCGGGGGGAGCGCTCCACCTGGGGCAGGGAGTCCCAGCCCCAGCGCAGCCTGACCGCCGCCTTCAGCAGCGGCCAGACGAGCTGTCTGCCGTCGCCCCCCATTGCGCCGTAGATGACGGTCATGAAATCCCCTCCTCAGGCGGTTTTCTCCATTATAGCGCAGACGGGGGGCCGGTTCAAGGGCGGACGGCTTGGGGTTGGCTTACTCGGCGGTTTTCTTGACCGCGACCAGCTCGATATAGCCTCTGGCGCCAACCGGCTCCAGCTGGATTTTGGGATTGCTGTTGTCCCAGGCATAACCGATGACGGAGGGATCGTATTTCCCCTCGGCGTCCCAGATCTCCTGGATGGCTTTCCCATAGTCCTCCTCGGCAAAGGGTTCCCCCTGGAACATCAGATATTGGGCGGCGGGAAGCTCGATGACCTCGAATCCGTCGGGCACCACCCCGTCGTATTCCGTGGAGACCTCCGCGCCCTGGACATAGACGTTCTCCTTGGGGCTGCGGAGATGCTCGGGCAGCCACAGGCACACCGGCTCCCCGGAGATCGTCGGGATGCTTGTCAGCAGCCCCCACACGTCGCACCCGACCTCCGCGCTGTAGTCCCAGTAATTGTCGGCTTTGACGCCCCGCTTGACGATGACCTTCCTCGCGGGCTTGTTCACCACTTGAATAAAGACAGTTCTCATCGTTTCCATGTGATTGCTCCTTTCGTCCTTTTTCGATTTGATGAGGTAAGGGACGAACAACGAGATCGGAACGGGATGGTTGGCGTATTCCTTCGGATTGAGGCCGAACTCAGCGCGAAACGCCCGCTGATAACCGTCCACGCTGCCAAAGCCGAGATCCATCGCCACATCCAGCACCTTGCAGGTTTCATCCCGGAGCCGCAGCGCCGACCTGCTGAGCTTCAGCCTGCGGATATATTTCGCGGGGCTCATGCCGGTATACTGCTCAAAGAGCCGCCTGGCGTACCACGGGCTGAACAGCGAAGCGGCCGCCAAATCAGCGGGGGTGATCACCTCATCCAGATGGCCGCTGATATACCGCTGCATCCTGCGCACCGCTTCGATCCGCTCGTTCATCTGTCCTCACCTCACACACAAGATACCACAGGAACCAATGGAAACGCTCGACGATATTTGCACAATTACAGGCCGCGCTCACAGCCCTGACTGGGCGGCCGCCCGGTACGCCAGCGGCGTCTTTCGGTATTTTTTCTGAAAAGCCCTGGTAAAGTAGGACTGATTATGAAAGCCGCAGTTCCCCGCGATGTCGATCACCTTGAAATTTGTCTCGGATAGCTGCTTTGCCGCCAGATCCAGGCGGTAGTTTACCAGATAGGCGTTGAAGCTCATCCCGGTGAACTCCTTGAACAGCTTCATGAAGTGGCTCTTGGAAAAGCCGCACTGCTCCGCCGCCTGTTCAATGGAGACGTCCCGGTCATAAAATTTTTGAATATAGTAAAGGGCGTTTTTCAGTCTGCTGTAGGACAGCCGCGAATCGCCGCCGCCGCTTGCGGCGCTGTATTGATTCATATAGTGGAGGAGCAGGAACAGGTTGGATTTGATCAGCAGCTCACGGGTGGAGTACGCGTCCTCCCGATGGGCCAGCAGGGACAGGACGCAGGGGGTCACGGCCTGGCTGAACGGGGAGGCGGCGGGACAAAAGCAATCCATGCTTCGCTCCCCGTTCAAAAAGGGGAGGACGTATTTGCTGTAGCAGAGGTCGTCCTCAGAGCCTTGAAAAAGGGACGGGTGAAACATGATGTTGAAGTATTCCCCGCCCTCCGGGCCGGCCTGCTCGATGGAGTGGACCGCGTGGGGCAGGATCACGATCAGATCCCCGGCGCGGAGCTTGTATGCCCGGCCCCACAAGGTGACCTGGACCTGCCCCTCTTTGCAATAGATCAGCTCAAAATCGTCGTGCCAATGCAGGGGAAAGGAGGAAAACCACCCGGGGATTTTTACCCGGTAGACGCTGTAGGGGAAGGTAATCATTCCGTGTATTTTGGTCTCATGCAGCGGTGTGTGTTCCATAAAATGCCTCCAAACGGCCGAATAGCCACCGAAAATAGGATTGTGTCAAAAAGGGAAGGGGATACTGCAAGAATTATACAATAGATAAGCGTATAATGCAAGTTAAGCGGGCGCCGCAAATCGGAACCGGAGGGTGGCGGGCATGGACAAAAGGATGGCCGTAAACGGAAGGGAATATGACATACTGCGATTATTGGGGAAGGGGAAGGGCGGATACTCCTATCTGGCGGATGACGGGACAAGACAATATGTGTTGAAACAGATCCACCACGAGCCCTGCTCCTATTACCAGTTCGGGAACAAGCTTGAGGCGGAACTCAACGATTATCACCGGCTCAGGAAGTTGGGAATCCGAATGCCCGCCATGATCGACGTCGACAGGGAGCATGAGCGCATTCTGAAGGAATTCATTGACGGGGATACCATTTACGACTTGGTCCTGCGGGATCAGATGAAATCCGCCTACGTTGACCAGCTGCGCGGTATGTGCGCCCTGCTCTATGCCGCGCATATGAATATAGACTATTTTCCCACAAATTTTGTGGTGCGGGACGGAGAAATTTATTACATTGATTTTGAGTGCAACGAGTACATGGAGGAGTGGAATTTTGAACATTGGGGCGTGAACTATTGGTCAAAGACGCCCGAATTCCTGCAATATGTAAAGGAACACCAATCACGCTGACCGCGGAGGGGGATTACGATGGAATACGCTGCAATCAGACATTTTGCGGACAAACGATACTGCTATGCGGCGGAGAAAGGGCGCTTTCTGGTCAGGCTTGAGACGAAAAAAGGGGACGCGGCCAAGGTGACCCTTCACGGGCAGGAGAAGTATCTGCCGATTAAATTTATGGATACCAGGCGCGCGTGGGGGATGGAGATCGCCTGCTCGGACGATTACAGGGATTATTACGAGGCGGTGATCGACATTGATGTGGTCTGCCTCCGATATTTCTTTGAAATTCAGGATACAGCGGGAAATGTGACCTATTACGGCAACCACAATTTCTACGACGAATGCGTGACCGACGTAGACAGGATGTTTGACTGTCCCCAGACCCTCCGGGAGGAGGAGATCTTTGAGCTGCCCGCCTGGGCGAAAAACAAGGTGGTCTATCAGATTTTCCCGTCCCGGTTCGCTACGGACAAGGACGTCCCGGAGGAGGTCTGGTATCAGGCGCCCATTGGGCATAAAGCCGACCTGAAGGGTTCCCTCCGTGGGATCATCAACCACCTGGACTACATCAAGGAGCTGGGCGCGGACATTCTCTATATGACGCCGATTTTCAGCTCCAATTCCAGCCATAAGTATAATATTGACGATTATTACCGCATCGACCCGTCCTTTGGAACCAAGGAGGACTTGAAGGAGCTGGTGAGCAGGGCTCACGCTCTGGGGATGTATGTGATTCTGGACGGCGTGTTCAACCACTCGTCCTGGGACTTTTTCGCCTTCAAGGACATCAGGGAGAAGGGGGCGGAATCAAAGTATCTGGACTGGTATTATATCCAGGAGTTCCCGCTGGTGATGGAGTGGGGCAAGCGGCCCAGCTATAAGACCTTCAGCTATGCCGCCCCCATGCCGAAGCTGAACCTGCGGAACAGGGAGACGGCGGACTATTTCATCGACGTGGCCTGCTACTGGATCAGGGAATGCGGCATCGACGGCTGGCGGCTGGACGTGGCGGATGAGGTCAGCCACGCGTTCTGGAAGCGGTTCCGGCGGGAGATCCGCGCGGTGAAGCGGGACGCCCTGATCGTCGGCGAGATCTGGCACTTTGCCGGCGACTTTTTGGAGGGCGACGAGTGGGACAGCATCATGAATTACCAGTTCTATTACGCGGTGCGGGATCTGATCGTGTCGGAAAAAACCGGCGCCGGCTCCTTTGTGAACTGTCTCAGCTTTATGAAGGGAAATTTGAATCAGGCGCTGGACGGGTATCTGTGGAATTTTATCGACAGCCATGACACGGCCAGATTTTTGCATAACGTTGGAAATGACTGCAATAAGCAGAAGCTGGCGGCGGCGCTCCAGCTCCTGCTCCCCGGTATGCCCATGATCTACTACGGCGACGAGGTGGCCATGGAGGGCGGGCATGACCCGGACTGCCGGCGGGGGATGCTCTGGGACGAGGGCAGGCAGAACCGGGAAATGCTGGACTATTACCAGACCCTGATCCGGATCCGGCACGAGTACGCGGTTTTGACGCAGGGCGAGCTCACAGCCCAGCACGCGGACGACGAAACCGGGCTCATTACCATGGAACGGCGGCTGGGGGATCAGCGCCTGACCGTCCTGTTCCACACGAGGGCGGGAACCGCCGAGCTGCCGGAGCTGAAGGGCAGGAAAAACCTTGTGGACGGCCAGCGCTTTTCGGGGCGCCTGGGGGACTACGAAGCGGCGGTGCTTGCGGAATAAAACGGGGGAGCCGGAAGAAAAAGCGGGGGTCGGAGAACGTGATGCAGAGTTCTACAAAATCATTTACAAAACTGTACATCCCCATCGCGCTGGAGACCCTGTGCTATATGCTGGCGGGGATGGTGGATACCATCATGCTGTCCTCCGTGGGGGACAACGCGGTGGGCGCGGTGGGGACCGCGAATACCTATATCAACGTTTTTATCATCATGTTCAGCGTCGTGTCGTCCGGCATGATCGCCGTCATGACGCAGTACATCGGGGCGAACCGGGTCGGGGTGGCCTATCAGGCCAGACAGCTGGGGACTGTGTTCAACCTGGGCGTCGGCATTGTGCTTGCCGTCTTTTTGGCCGCCTGTTCGGAGGGGATTTTGAATGCCGTGGGCGTGGCGCCGCTGCTGATGGATTACGCCAAAACATATCTCAGAATTGTGGGCGGATTTTGCTTCTTAAACGCTATGCTCCCCATCTTTTCCAGCTATTTGAGGGCCTTTGGACACACCCGGGAGCCGCTGGTCGCCTCACTGCTGTCCAATGCTGTGAATTTGGGCCTCAACGCGCTCTTTTTGTTCGGGTTCCGCTGGGGCGTGGCGGGGGTGGCCATTGCCACGGTCATCTCAAGGGCGCTGAATTTGGTCATCATTGTGGTGGCCGCGAAGCTTTTAATCAAAGCGAATGAGGATCCGGAGCGGCTGAAAAACAGCGAGGTCTTTGTTCAGATCATCAAGGTGGGCCTGCCCTCAGCCCTGGAGACCGCCCTGTACAATGTGGCGATGACGCTGACCATCCGGTTTTTGAATCAAATGGATGAGGCGGGGCTGAATGTGACGGCCAGGGCATACGCGTCCCAGATCGCCAATTTCTCCTTTTGCGTCGGCGCGGCGCTGGCACAGGCCAACGCCATTATGACGGGGTGGCGGATTGGCGAAGGGGACTATGAGGCCTGTGACAAGGGCACCAAAAAAGCCGCCTGCATCAGTATCTGCGTGGCGGCGGGGTTGGAAGCCATATTCGCGCTGAGCGCGGACCATCTGATCCGGCTGTTTACGGACGACCCGGAGATGATCGCCCTGGTGGGGAAGCTGCTGGCCATTGATATTATCCTGGAAGTGGGGCGCGCGACGAATCTGGTGTTCGGCCAGGCCCTCAAGACCAGCGGAGACGCCCTGTTTACCACCATCATCGGGGTGGTGTTCATGTATCTATGCATGGTGGGCGGCACCTGGTTCTTTGGGATCCACCTGGGGCTTATGGCGGTGGGCGCTTACATCGGGCTTGCCGGCGACGAGTGCGTGCGCGCAATATGTATGTTCCTGCGCTGGCAGTCGGGCAAGTGGAAAACCAAGGGCTTTATCAAGCATGAGGCGTGCTGAGACGGGTCTGTCAGCCCCCGTGGCGGCGGCTGCTGGCAGCCGTTCCGCCTCAGCCGGCTCTATATACCCCCCTGAAAAGGCCGCCCCGGAAGGGGCGGCCTTGTTTTAGGCTCCGCCGGGGCACTGGCGCCCGGTGTGGTCGATGGAATAGTCCTGGCCGCAGGTGCCGGGTACGATCAGCTGGGAGATGGGCACGAAGGTGTACCCCTGCTGCAAAAGCGACTCGATGATGCCGGGCAGGGCCTCCGGGGTGTGGAGGGCGGCGTTGTGGAACAGCACGATGGAGCCCGGCTGCACCTTGGAGGTGACCCGCTTGGTGATTTCGGCGGCGGACAGATCCTTCCAGTCCAGGCTGTCCACGTCCCACTGAATGGGCTCGATGCCCATGGAGCGCACGGCATTGATGACGTGGTCGTCGTACTCGCCGTAGGGACAGCGGAACAGGGTGGGCCGCACCCCCGTCACCCCCTCGATTTTATCCCCGCAGGCGTTCAGGTCGGCGATGATCTCCTCTGAGGAAAGGCTGTTGAAGTGGGCGTGGGTGTTGGAGTGGCTCATCACCTCATGGCCCGCGTCGGACAGCGCCTTTACCGATTCTGGGTATTTGTCCACCCACTCCCCCACCACAAAAAAGGTGGCCTTGATATTGTACTTGCCCAGAATGTCGATGAGCTGCTGGGTGTCCTCGTTGCCCCAGGCGGCGTCAAAGCTGATGGACAGCACCTTGTAGTCCTTCTGCACACAGTAGATGGGCAGCTGCCGGGTGGACGCCGACGCCCCCACCACCGCCGGGTGGTTCACCACCCAGAACATCAGCGCCGCTGCCAGGACGCAGGCCAATCCGGCAATTACCTTCCGGCGCAGGTAAATGATCTTGGTTCTGTTCATATAGACCCCTCCAAAGCTGGATTTGTACCACTTTATGCGAAGGGGGGCTTTTTCATGTTTTGAATGTAAACAGGCTCCGCGCCGGTGGCGCGGAGCCTGTGCTTTTGCGAAGCATCCTTGCAATTCCCAACGGCGGATACGCCATGAGCGGCTGATTGTTCGCCCTCGATACTGCCATGTAAGTACACACTGCAATATCATTGTGCAGTTGACTTTCTGCCTCTCCATTCGCTGAACTTGTCCTCAACAAATTCCCATATGGCACCTATAATCCCGAGAATAATGAGCGATATCAACCAGTGGTTTCTAATAAAATGCCAAATCGTACCAATGAATCCCCTGTCTACCTTTGCGCTCTTTAAAGTTACAGTACCATTTGTTGCCTCTTTTATCGCGTCATTGATTTCAACTCTAGCATCTGCTATACATTGTTCTATATAAGCATCCATAGACATATTAGTTCCTAATTCTTTCTGAAAATCATCCCATAACTGCACTCCATTTTTCATCTCGTCCCTTGCGACGTGCAATTGTGCGACAATCTGATCGAAATACATTTTTGCTTCGGCTTGCTCGGCATTAGTAAGATTTTTTTCAGCGATGTATTCATCAACAGTGAGGGCGATGTCTGCCTCTAATTGCTCAAAAGCGTCATCGATCTGGCGATATTCTTTGCCAAAGGTTTCTTTAATTGCTTGGCATCCGGTCAATGTCAATATCAACAATACAGGTGTTAGCATGAGCAATATTTGCTTGAAAGGTTTATGCCCATTCATTGTTGTCAAAAAATTCATGAGAGCAGCACTCCTTTTTACTGCGTTGTAAAGATGAAGCACAGGTATCTCTAACAGAACGCTTAAAAATAAAATACCATAAGAACCGTTAATTTGCAATATCTCATCAGATATTTTCCGGATGACAGGTTGGCTCACACTGGTGATCCAGTCAAAGTAAACTACTCGCTTGATCCGGGAAAAGGCTATAACCTTGGCTGCTTGGATATAAACAGATCAAGACCCCTCCCATCCGGGAAGGGTCTTGTCTTATCCGTATAAAATTCAGAACGTCAGCACTTCCTGCTGGGGCTTCTCCGCCGGGCTGACCGCGGTGACGTGGAGCACCGGGCCGTCCTCCCCCTCATAGGCCTTGTGGGGTTCCAGCCGAATGACGCCGGTCACGTCTACCCAGGAGCGGTTTTCAAACGCAGAAAAGCTGTCCCCCGCAGACACCAGGCCTAGGAAGGTGATGTCCTCCACGCAGCAGGTCATGGCGAACCGGCCTAAGATCGCGTTGTTGGGGTACTTGGGCAGGTGGCACACCACCGTCTTGGCCCGGATGGCCTTGCCAACGTACCGCTCCGGGTGTTCCATCACGTCCACATACCACACGCCGAAGTCGTCGTCGGGTATATCGATGACGTCCTGATCCAGGTCAAAGGGGCACACGGTGTCGTCGGCGTAATCCTCGCTGGTGCCGTCCAGGTTCTCCAGGTAGATATTGGCCCGGCGGTTGACCATCTTCAGGTTGCGCTGGCGCAGGGAGGCCCGAAGGGCCTCGTCGCAGCGGTTGAACACGATCATGTCCGCGTTGGTGATCTTCTCCATCATCAGCTGGCCCAGGTTCTTGGCGTACACGTCAAAGGTGGAGGCCTCCACCATAGTCATGATCTGGTACAACACCCAGTTGTCGGGCAGGGTCTCCGCATGGAGTTTTTGCAGCGACCACATCCCGTTGAACTCGATGAGGATCTGCTTGGGGCGATGCTTCTTTTCCAACTGTCTGAGGAAGGCGGGGGTCATGTCGTCCTCGTCCTCCACCGTCACCACCGTGACGTTGCGCAGCGCCTTGGGGTCGTACTCCTCCGCGCCCTCCTCGCAGCAGATCAGCAGGGTGCGCCCGTCCCGGGCAAAGCCATCCTGGAGGATGCCGTTGATGAAGGAGGTCTTGCCGCTGTCCAGAAAGCCGGCGAACAGGTAAACAGGGATGTCCATATCGGTATCCGCCCCTTTTTACAGGCCAAACAGGGCGGCCAGCTTATCCTCTTTCAGATCCGCGCCGATGACGCACAGCCGCCCGGTGTAGTCGGCGGGGCCGGTGCGCACCTCATGCTCGTCGGGCACGTAGTCGAAGTGGAGCCAGGTGCCGTCCCCCGCCGGGACGATGCCCTTGGCCCGAAGAATGGCGCCGCACTCACCCAGATCCAGCTCGGCCAGGATGCGCTCCAGCTCCTCCTTGGTGAAGGGCTTGACGGTTTCCTTGCCCCAGCTGGTGAACACCTCGTCGGCGTGGTGGTGACCGTGGTGGTCGTGGTCATGGCAGCCGCAGGAACACTCTTCCCCGTGGTCATGGTGGTGATGATGATGCTCGTGGTCATGCTCCTCATGCTCATGGTGATGGTGATGATCGTGCCCCTCCCCGTCATGGTCATGGCAGCAGCACTCGTGACCGTGCTCATCATGCTCATGATGGTGGTGGTGATGTTCGTGCTCGTCACCCTCGTCATGGTCGTGATGATGATGGTGCTCGTGCCCGTCCTCATCGTGGTCGTGATGATGGTGGTGATGAGCGTGGGCGGCCTCCTCGGCCTCATGGGCGGCGCGGACGCGCTGGAGCAGCTCTTCCTCCAGGGAGGTCTTTTCAATGGCGGACAGGATGGTTTTGCCGTCCAGCTGATCCCAGGGGGTGGTGAGGATGGCCGCGCCGGGGTTCTTGCCCCGCAGCAGCTCCACCGCTGCCTCCAGCTTCTCCTGGGTCAGGTTCTGGGTGCGGGACAGGATGATGGTGCCCGCGTTCTCCACCTGGTTGTTGTAGAACTCGCCGAAGTTCTTCATATACATCTTCACCTTGGCGGCGTCCGCCACGGTGACGAAGCTGTTCAGCTTCAGCGCCGGATTTTCCTTGGCGGTGTTCTCCACCGCCGCCACCACGTCGGACAGCTTGCCCACGCCGGAGGGCTCGATGAGGATGCGGTCGGGATGGAAGCGCTCCTCCACCTCCTGGAGCGCCTTGCCGAAGTCGCCCACCAGCGAGCAGCAGATGCAGCCGGAGGACATCTCGGAGATCTCCACCCCGGCGTCCTTCAAAAAGCCGCCGTCTACGCTGATCTCGCCGAACTCGTTTTCGATGAGCACCAGCTTCTCGCCCTGATACGCCTCCGCCAGCAGTTTCTTGATGAGGGTGGTCTTGCCCGCCCCCAAAAAACCGGATATGATGTCGATTTTTGCCATGGGAAATCATTTCCTTTACTTTGAATTTCCACTATTCTACAACCGAAAACGGGGAAAGTCAAGGCCCCCTCCCGGATGGGAGGGGGCTGGCGTATTCGTTGTCAGGCCAGTTCAATCAGGCCCTTTACCAGATCGGACACCTTTTCGTGGGCCTCGATCTGTCTGGTGCGGGGGGAAATATCCAACGGCTTCCCATGCTGCCGGGCCGCTTCCGCCCAGAGATCCCGCTCCCCGCGCAGCAGTTCCAGCCACAGGTCCAGGTACTGGAACGGGTCGCCGGTCCATTCAGCGGTCTTGTAGCCAAAGCTGACGGCGGGGCCATCGCTGACAACGACCACGCCTCCATCCTGGAAATCTTCCGCCTTCCCCAGGACAACGATGTCAGGATGGGTGTAGAAGTATTCCGCTTCCGTGATCAGTCCCAGCTCTTTCAGCTCCCGGCGGAGGCCGTCCCACTCACTTTTGGAGATGTCGGCCGCCCCCGCTTTCAAACGGCCCAGCACCGCCTTAGAGCCGTCCGACAGCCGGTCATAGGCGGTTTTCAGGTCTAGGTCTCCGGAAACCTCCGCCTGCTTTGCGGCCTCGGTCACCCGGCTCAGCTCGGATGCAAACCCAGACTGCCCCGTCCTGCTCATGGCGGCGGCCTGACGCTCGGTCACGACTCCCGTCCACCCGTTCTCCAGTGTTGCCATTCTCATATCCATGACAGAATCCTCGCTTTCTGTCGTGCGATCCATGCACCTCTTTCTGCGTTTTTTGCGTGAAGTCCTTACGCCTATTAATGGTATCGGCTATTGTGCTGGAAAAATAAGAGAAACTGGAAAATGGCGGGCACAGATCCCTCTGAAAGAGAAAACTGTACCCGCCATTTCAATGGTTTCGATTCAGATCACCCGCATCCGGATGACGCCGGGCACCTTGCGGATGTCCTCGATGATCTTCTCGTCCACCACGGAGCCGGTGTCCACCATGGTGTAGGCGTATTCGCCCTTGGATTTGTTGGTCATGTTCTCCACGTTCACCCCGTCCTCGGACAGCTGGGTGGTGATCTGGGCGATGACGGCGGGGACGTTGCGGTGGATGACGCACAGGCGCTGGGCGCCGGAGCGCTCCATAATCACGTTGGGGAAGTTCACGGAGTTTTTGATATTGCCGTTTTCCAGGAAGTCCCGGAGCTGGTTGGCGGCCATGACGGCGCAGTTGTCCTCGCTCTCCGGGGTGGAGGCCCCCAGGTGGGGGATGGCGATGACACCGTCGGCCAGGGTGATCTCGTTGTCCGGGAAGTCGGTGACGTACCGGGCCACCTTACCGGATTTCAGCGCCTCGATCATGTCGGCGTCGTTCACCAGGCCGCCCCGGGCCAGGTTAATGACCCGCACGCCGTCCTTCATCTTGGCGATGGCGGCGGCGCTGACGGTGTTCTTGGTGGCCTCCATATAGGGCAGATGGAGAGTGATATAGTCGGAGTTGGCGTACAGGGCGTCGATGTCCTTGACCACCTTGATGTGCCGGTCAAGCCGCAGGGCGGCGTCCACGGACAGGTAGGGGTCATAGCCATACACGTCCATGCCCAGGGACAGGCCGATGTTGGCCACCAGCGCGCCGATGGCCCCCAGGCCCACCACGCCCAGGGTCTTGCGGTACACCTCGGGGCCCACGAAGGCGGACTTGCCCTTCTCCACGGCGGCGGCCACGTCCACGCCGGGGGTGCGGGCCTGCTCCTTGACCCACTCCGCGCCGCCGATGATGTCACGGGAGGCCAGCAACATGGCGCACAGCACCAGCTCCTTCACCGCGTTGGCGTTGGCGCCGGGGGTGTTGAACACCACGATGCCCGCCTCGGAGCACTTGTCGATGGGGATATTGTTCACGCCCGCGCCCGCCCGGGCGATGCCCCAGAGACTGGCGGGGAACTGGTAGTCGTGAAGCTTGGCGGAGCGGACGAGGATGCCGTCCTCGTTGGCCACGCCGTCGCCCACGGTATAGTTCTCGGCGGGCAGGCGCTCCAGGCCAACCGCCGCGATTTTGTTCATGGTTTTGATGTTGAACATGGTTTTCACCTCATTTTAAATAAACGATCAGCAGCAGTCCCAGTTGTAGCACACCCGGGAGAAGTCCCGGCGCTTCAGCGCCTCCCGGTTGATGAAGAAGTTGGCCACGCCGCAGTCGCCCCAGAGCACCAGGTCGCCGCCGCCCTGCTCTTTTGTGAGCATATCGCTGTCCAGCTGGAACAGCAGCACGTCCAAATCGGCGTACTTGAAGGCGGGCGCACCCCGAGGATCCATCTGGGTGAAGTACGGATAACCGCCCAGCTGGTGCCAGGGAGCCTTGCCCTCTTGCTCAGGGAACTCATGGCTGATCTTTGTCATCCGGTAGAAGTCCCACTGGTTTTTAAAGTCCGTCCCGTGGATCTCATTCCACTTTTGAAAGAACTCTCTCCAGGCCCGGAAG